>CAZBIN010000041.1:14645-17114 GCA_964491995.1 uncultured Orrella sp. | reverse complement strand
CCTTGCGGCGGGGGATTTTGAGTCCCCTGCGTCTACCAATTTCACCACCCGGGCACGTTTTGGATGGGATTCCCGCTCGGGGAAATTTGAATTATACGTGGAAAATTTAATAGGATGTTGGGGCGGTGCTGAGCTAGACTCACCGCATCAATTGACAGGAGAGTGGGTGTGGACATTCAGAAACGTTATGACGCCGTAATGCAGACCATCGGACAGATCCAGGCGCTGGGTTCAAATCTGCATGAGCTCGAGGTTCGCCAGAAAATTCAGAAGATCCTGGAGAAGCTGGCAGTGCAGGATGATTTGTTTCCGGAAGATGATTTCAAGGCTCGTCCTGGCGCATCCGGTGGTCTTTACGAGCTTTATGTAGCGCCTGATCGCTCCCTGTCCCTGTATGCATCAGCCGGTGCCAGCGGCAAGTACCAGCCACCGCATGACCACACAACCTGGGCCGTCATTGCCGGCATCCGCGGCATAGAACGTAACCAGTTTTTCGAGTGTCTTGAGCGTGATGATGCGTCGTCCACTGGCAAGATCCGCTTTTCCAGTGCGACTGAAGTCGGACCTGGCCAGAGCGTCACGCTCGGTGCGGATGAGTTTCACACCATTGCCGTTGACGAGCGCGGTGATGCTCTGCACCTTCACCTGTATGGCAATGCACTCGATACGCTGGTCGGTCGTATCGGGTTTGAGTCAGAGACGGGTGGTACCTTCAAGCGGTTCATGGCCAAGCCACTGACTTTTGCTCCCTGGGTTCTGGCCGATGAGCTCGAGCAGATGAAGGAAGACGGCAAGCCACTGACCATTCTGTCTTTTACTGTCGGAGATCTCTGTCAGGCTGCAAGTGGCGCCGGGTTGTTGCCTGAGGATCGAATCGTGTTGATTGACGCGCAAAGCCAGAATGACACGGGGGCCGAGGAGCAAGTGCGTGCCCTGCAGAGAAAGGGCTTCAACAATCTCGCAGTGCTCAAGCCCAAGAGCTGATGCGTTTATTGCATCGGGTCCTTTTCTGATTTGAACTTCTAGGCGGAAATCTGACATGCCGACATTGAATCTGGGTGATCGCAGTCTTTACTGGCGCACCGACGGAGACCCATCAAAGGTCCCTCTGCTTTTGTTGAACTCGTTAGGAACAGACCATTCCCTCTGGAATGTTTTGATGCCCGAGCTGCTCAAGGACTTTCATGTCCTGAGAATGGATAAACGCGGCCATGGCGGATCCACGAATGTCACGCGCGAATGTGGCGTTGATGACTTGGGGCGCGATGTTCTGGCGGTGATGGATGCGGCCAACTGGCCGCGCACACACCTGTGTGGTGTCTCGATCGGTGGTATGACGGGAATGTGGCTCGGAGTCAATGCGCCAGATCGGTTCGATCGGCTGGTGTTGTCCAATACGTCCGCAAAAGTAGTTTCAGAGGTCTTCGCTGATCGTATCAAGCTGATTGCTGACAAGGGTCTGGGGCCAGTCGTTGATGTGGCACTCGGGCGATTTTTTACCCCTGCGTTTATTCAGGCGGGCTCTCCGGACTACCATACTGTCAGGCAGATTTTCTTGCAGGTAGATCCGGGTGGATACATCGCTTGTTGCACAGCCATTCGGGATATGGATCAACGCGAGACCATTGCAGCTATCAAGGCTCCCACGCTGGTTATCACGGGTGACCAGGATCAGTCCACAGTGCCGGCAATGGGTGAACTGATCGTCAGTAAGGTACCTGGTGCCAGGCACCAGCGCATGCCGCTTGCGCATATTCCCATGCTGGAAGATCCGCAAGGGTATGTGCAGATCCTGCGAAAGTTCCTGCTGGAAAGCTGAAGGGTGATATGTAGCGCATCCACCCGATGGCTCGGGTCGATGCGCTGTGTATTTTCCCTGAAAATGACCGGCCTTTCACGGTATCGTGACCGCCATTTCACCGTGATCGTGACCGCAGTTGCACGATCAACGTGACCGATCTGTGTTCGATGGGCGGGTAAGCCAGATGAGGTAGCCTCTTTTCCTTTCATGAACGGAAACCACCATGCCTCGGGGGAGAGTGCCGATGTGCAAGAGACGAAACGTTTGTGACTGCCACGCCATTTCGCTGAGCCTGTAGGCGATTGCCGGTGCACTCGGGTTCTCCAAAGGTGGGGTGTCCGAATACCGGACAGCAGTCACATGGTCGGGCTGAAGTCCACTCGCAATGTCAGCCCGCAAAGCCGCTGGGTCGAACCGTTCGCATCGTGCTTGCCGAGGCAAAAATCAAACCCCCTGGTTCTTGATTTTGCGACATTCACCCCCATCTTTGAACAACTGAGAGTGTCGTGCCCGGTGATCAAACCGGTGTGCGGTGGTAATCAACGCAATTTTTTGACAGGTAAATCCATGACAGAGGCCACAAAACCGTCTGCTTCCGAAACCATGGGGTTTCAGGCTGAGGTCAAGCAACTGCTGCATCTCATGATCCATTCGCTCTACAGCAATAA
>CAZBIN010000041.1:14274-14635 GCA_964491995.1 uncultured Orrella sp. | reverse complement strand
GACCTGATGATTCACTCGATTTACACGCATAAGGAAATTTTTCTGCGAGAGCTGGTTTCAAATGCGTCTGATGCTTGCGACAAACTGCGATTTGAAGCCATTGACCGGCCGGAATTGCTCGAAAGCGACCCAGAGCTCAGAGTGAGAGTGGATTTTGATGCAAAGGCCCGCACGATTACGATTTCGGATAACGGTATCGGCATGTCGCGCGAAGAGATCATTTCCAACCTGGGGACGATTGCTCGCTCAGGGACGCGCGAGTTTTTCTCGCAGCTGACGGGCGACAAGAAGAAGGACGCACAGCTGATTGGTCAGTTTGGTGTTGGCTTTTACTCGTCTTTCATTGTCGCCGACAAGGTCT
>CAZBIN010000041.1:0-14264 GCA_964491995.1 uncultured Orrella sp. | reverse complement strand
TCGCGCAGGGCTCTCAGCGGCAGACGCTGTGCAGTGGGTCTCGGATGGTCAGGGCGAGTTTTCTGTCGAGGGTGCTGAAAAGGCTGATCGCGGAACGGAAATTACGCTGCATCTCAGAGAAGGTGAGGACGATTTTCTGGGTGGCTGGAAGTTGCGTGAAATCCTGCGCAGGTACTCTGATCACATCTCGCTACCGGTACAGATGCCCAAGGAAGAGTGGGATAAAGATGCTTCTGAAATGAAGCGCACCGGCGAGTGGGAGTCGGTTAACCAGGCCAGTGCTCTCTGGACGCGTAACAAGTCAGAAATCACTGAAGAGCAGTACAAAGAATTTTATAAGCATGTCTCGCATGATTTCGAGGATCCGCTGGCCTGGACGCACAACCGTGTTGAAGGTCGTAGTGAGTACACCCAGCTTCTGTTTGTTCCAAAACGTGCACCGTTTGATTTGTATGACCGTGACGCCAAACGTGGTGTCAGGCTCTATGTCAAACGTGTGTTTATCATGGAGGATGCTGATCAACTGCTGCCCAGCTACTTGCGATTTGTCAAAGGGGTGATCGACTCGGCAGACCTGCCGCTTAACGTCTCTCGCGAGATTTTGCAGGAGAGCCGTGATGTAAGAACCATCCGTGATGGTTCGGCCAAACGGATCCTTTCCTTGCTTGAGGACATGGCCGAGAACCGCAAGGAAGACTATGCACTTTTCTGGTCCGCGTTTGGTCAGGTGCTGAAAGAAGGTACCGGCGAAGATACTTCTAATCAGGAAAGAATTGCCAAGTTGCTGCGTTTTGCCTCCACCCATAACGGGTCGGATGTTCAGGATGTGTCCCTGGCTGATTACCTCTCGCGCATGAAGGACGGTCAGGACAAGATCTACTACGTGACTGCGGAGAGCTACAACGGAGCCAAGAGCAGTCCACATCTGGAAATCTTCCGTAAGAAAGGAATCGAAGTGCTCCTGTTGTGGGACCGGGTCGATGAGTGGATGCTTTCTTACTTGCGAGATTTTGAGGGCAAGCAACTGGTGTCAGTCGCCAAAGGCGGACTTGATATCGAGGCGCTCGCTGATGAAGAAGAAAAGAAAAAGCAAACCGAGGTGGCAGAAAACCTCAAGCCGCTGGTGGACCGCCTGACCGCGGCACTGAAAGAGCGGGTCAAGGAGGTTCGGGTGACGCTTCGACTGGTCGATTCTCCTGCGTGCGTGGTTGTCGATGAGAACGATATGAGTCCGCACCTTCAGCGCATGTTGCGTGCTGCGGGGCAGGCAGCACCCACAGTGTTGCCGATTCTGGAGATAAATCCGGATCATGCACTGATCAAACGGATCGATAGTGCTGACGATGGGCAGTTTGGCGACTGGTCGGAGTTGCTGCTTGATCAGGCTTTGCTGGCTGATGGTGCGCAACTGTCAGATCCGGTGGCGTTTGTACGGCGCATGAACGATCTTCTGCTTAAGCCGTAAGGTGAGGTGGTCTGCTGTGTGCGGGCCACTGTGAGAGATCTCCGAACCGATCCCAGTCAAACAATGGCCCGGGATCGGTTTTTCTTTGAGGCGCGATGTGACAATGTCCCATCACGGCAGTCAACGGATAGTGTTTTTTGAGTTCGCACGCCAGTTCAGCCAAACGCACGTACTGGATGTCCGTGTAGGCAACAGTATCTGTGCCCTCAAGTTCGATGCCGATCGAAAAGTCGTTGCAAGCGGACCGACCCTGAAACTGCGACACACCTGCATGCCAGGCGCGGTCGTGACAAGAGACAAACTGTGTAATCTGACCTGTGCGTTCAATCAGAAAATGTGCCGAGACTCGCAGTCCACGAACATTCTCAAACCACGGATGTGCATCAATGTCGAGGCTGTTTTGAAACAATGCTGCAGGACAGCCGGTTCCGAACTCGCCCGGTGGCAGGCTGATGTTGTGAATCACCAGAAGATCGGGTTCGCATCCCTCGCGGCGTTGATCAAAGTTGCATGATCGGGCGTGCTCGACCGTGTTTGACGGCTTTAGCCATCCATTCTGCTCAAGTTTGATCATAGTAGCGCGTCAAAGCTTTCTGGCTCCAAGGTCAGCATGCTTCTGGCTGCACCACAGATGTCCGTCCTTGAGCAGAGCATCAGACCTCGGAAGGTAGACTCCGCAATGGGCACAACGCACCATTTCCTCCGACTTTCCGACGGAAGGCTTTTCTGATGATTTGGGCTTTTGTCGCTCTTTAGCCTTCTGATGATTGATCAGCCGAATGACAAACAGCACGACGATGATGGCTGCAATCCAGAATAACAACTTGCCCATGCTTTAGCTTCGCTCCAGGATGACCTCAACCACAAACCGGCTTCCGCTGTAGGACAGAACCACCAGCACGAAACCAATCATGGTGTACCGCAGGGCAATCCTGCCTCGCCAGCCACGCAATATACGACCCGCGAGCAGCACGGCAAAGGTCGCCCATGACAAAAGCGTGAAGACTGTTTTGTGATCAAGCAGCAGAACCTTGCCTGTCATCGACAGGGTGATTAGCGCACCGGACACAATAGTCAATGTCAGGGTCACAAACGCCACCCAGATCAGTCGAAACAGCAAACGCTCCTGGGTCAGCAGCGGTGGTTGGGCATCCAGCATGCGACCAATCGCCCGTCGCAACCCTGCAACGTTCCCGACAGAATCGCGTGGATGATGCAAGTGATAGTCCAGTGAAGCCATCAGAGCAGACTGCATGGCGGCTATGGTGATCAGTCCGTAAGCACAAAGCGCCAGCAACAGATGTGAGCGAAGCGCAGGATCTGTTGAAGATGCGACAATGTACCCATGGGGGGACAGTGCCGCGAAAACGCATGCAACCCCGGCCACAGGCAACAGCAGGAGCTGGATGCCATCAATCCGAACCACCAGGCTTTCGATCCAGTAAATCAAAAGTCCCAGCCATATGGCTGCAGAGAACGCCAGTGCCCAGTTGATTTGCAGTAAACCCTGTCCCAGAATCTGCTGGAAAAGCCCGGTGCCCTGCAAGGCCAGTGCAACCAGCAGACCCAGACGGATATGGCGCCCTAGCGCTTCGACCGGTTTTCCGGCCTGCAGGGCGCCCCATAGGATCGCAGCCAGTCCGATAAAGACCAGCGCGGCGAGTGAGTGAAATACAATCCCAGAAGACATCCTTCTAGTTTAAGCGAATCTGTCACCATGCTTGAGAACCTTACCCAACGAATGGCACGTGTTGTAAAGACAATACGCGGCCAAGCCAGACTTACCGAAGCCAATACGCAGGAGATGATGCGTGAAGTGCGTCTTGCACTTCTGGAGGCCGACGTGGCGCTGCCTGTTGTCCGGCAGTTTGTGGAGCAGGTCAAACAGAAAGCCCTGGGAGAGGACGTTGTTGGCAGCTTGAGTCCTGGCCAGGCTTTGGTCGGTGTGGTGCATCGAGAGCTGACCGCTCTGATGGGCGGCGACCTTGGTGAGCATGCAAGCGAACTGTCACTCGCCACCCAGCCCCCGGCCGTGATTCTGATGGCAGGTCTGCAAGGTGCAGGTAAAACCACGACCACAGCGAAGCTTGCACGCTGGCTCGCAGCTGGCAATCACACCCAGGGTGGTCGCAAGGGTGGCAAGAAGAAGGTCGCTGTGGTCAGTACTGACGTTTACCGTCCTGCCGCGATTGATCAGCTGCAAACCGTCGCAGCGCAGGCTGGTGTCGAGTGGATCGCCTCCGACCCTGGCCAGAAGCCAGCAGATATTGCCCGCCATGCACTGGATTTTGCCAAGCGCCAGCATTTTGATGTGCTGATTGTCGACACCGCGGGTCGTTTGGGTGTTGACACGGCGATGATGCAAGAGATTCAGGCGCTGCACGGGTTGCTCAACCCGATCGAGACCTTGTTTGTGGTTGATGCCATGCAAGGTCAGGATGCCGTTAATACCGCCAAGGCGTTTGGAGATGCGCTGCCTCTGACCGGTGTTGTGCTGACCAAGCTCGATGGAGATGCCAGGGGTGGTGCAGCGCTGTCGGTTCGCCATGTCACGGGCAAACCACTGAAGTTTGTCGGCGTGTCAGAAAAGCTTGATGGATTTGAGGCTTTTCATCCGGAGCGCATGGCGCAACGGGTTCTGGGCATGGGTGATATTGTTTCGCTGGTCGAACAGGCTCAGCAGAAGATGGACGTCGCAGGCGCCGAGAAGCTGGCCGCCAAGATCAAGTCCGGTGACAAATTCGATCTGAACGACTTTCGTGAGCAGCTGGTGCAGGTGCGCAAGATGGGTGACATGAGCAGTCTGCTCGACAAGTTGCCAGGGCAGTTTGCGCAGGCAGCCGGTCAGTTGCAAAGCGGTCAGGCAGAAAAACAGTTGCGCAAGACCGAAGGCATTCTAAATTCCATGACTTTGCTCGAACGTGCCAAGCCTGAACTGCTCAAAGCTTCCCGCAAGCGCCGCATCGCAGCCGGTTCTGGCGTGTCGGTGCAGGAGGTTAACCGTCTGTTGAATCAGTTTGACCAGATGCAGGGCATGATGAAGCAGATGAAAAAAGGTGGCATGGCCAAGATGATGCGTGCCATGGGCGGTATGAAAGCCTTGGGGAAGATGGGTAAGTTCGGCCGTTGATGTTGATATAGACACCAACACAAGGTACGGCCCCTGGAGGCGTCGTTGCGATCAACGCCTTGTCGTCCCGCCAGAAGTCAATTCACCCCGGATGTCATGCGCGCCGGGGTGAATTTTTTTCCGAGGATGAAGCAGGGCGGCTCTGGTGCAAAGGCGTGAACTCCGTGGGCCGTGACTCAGTGCGAATGAGCAATGTATGACACGGTCTGGGACTCTGCCGGTGTGCGTGACCCATGGCATTGCATGATTGACGCAGCCAGTTTCACGGCGCAGGCTTGTCGTTGCGCTTGAAGATAAGATCAAACACGCCGTGACCGAGTCTGAGCCCACGGGCTTCGAACTTTGTCAGTGGCCGATGTTCGGGTCTGGGACAGAATCCTTCGCAGGTATTCGTAAGCAAAGGGCTTGCGCCAAGCACCTCCAGCATCTGATGTGCATAATGCTCCCAGTCCGTGGCACAGTGCAGATAGGCATCAGGCGCCATGCGCGAGGCGAGTAACTCGATGAGTGCTGGCTGGATCAGACGCCGCTTGTGATGGCGTTTCTTGGGCCAAGGGTCAGGGAAGTAAATATGAACCCCGGCAAGACTGCCCGCGGGAATCATTGACTTGAGCACCTCGACCGCATCATGCTGAATGATACGGATGTTGCCGATTTCCTGCTCTTCAATCCGGTTCAGCAGTGCGCCTACACCGGCGTTAAAGACCTCCACGCCCAGAAAATCTTGCTCGGGATGGGCTTTTGCGATCGTGGCGGTGGTTTCCCCCATACCAAAACCAATTTCCAGAATCAGGGGTGCCTGGCGTTCATAGAGCACTTCGAACTTTAGAGGCTCGTTCTGAAAGGGCAACACCCAGCGCTGCGATAAGGTTTCGAGTGCCTGACGTTGCCCTTGGGTGATGTGACCGCGACGGTGAACAAAACTGCGAATGTGGCTCGCTTGCATTGAAATTCAGCCCCCACCGACCGCAACGACGACTTCAATGACGTCACCGTCTTGAACCACATGACTGGCATGCTGGCTCCTGGGTACGATCTGTCGATTAATTTCCACGGCAACGCGCTTACCCGTCAGATCAAGCTGCGCAAGCAAGTCGTTGATGGTCGTGTCAGTTTTGACCGTTGTCGGTTTACCGTTCAGTAGTATTTGCATGCAAGTATTTTAACCTTGGCTTTCGTGTTGTGACTCTCGCTATAATGAATGTCTCAACGCGGGTGTAGTTCAATGGTAGAACGGCGGCTTCCCAAGCCTCAAGCGTGGGTTCGATTCCCATCACCCGCTCATTTCAAAAACGGCCAGACACTCGCCCGGTCTAAGGAGCGAGGAGTCCTGCGGCTAGGCGGCGAGACCCCGCCACAATACGCGGCCACAAAAATATTCCTGGCTATATTCACATTGCGTCGTGTCCCGCGCTGCAACTGCTGCGAGCCTACTCTTTGATTCGCAAACTGGCTCCACCTTTCGGGCTGCTGGCAGGTACGATCCCGCAGCGCGAACAAGTCTGGGCTGAATGACTTTCGTTTACGCAGTCGAAGACGACGCTGGCGCGTTCAACAAGGATGGGAACACAGGGGGGGCGAGCATCAGCGCCCGACGGTACTGAAATTCTTCTCCGTGATCGGCAAGGCACCGTTCTATGCTGAGTGAATCCTGTACATTGGTTCCAAGAGAGTCTATAGCCAACAGGAGGTTTGCATGACCCAGACAGACAAGTCACCCGTCAGTCGCTTTTCAGTGCCTGATCTCGATGCGATGCCAGATGACATTCGGCAGCGGATTCTGGCTGTGCAGGAGAAGTCTGGCTTCATCCCCAATGTTTTCCTGGCACTGGCTCACAGACCGGATGAGTTTCGGGCTTTCTTTGCCTATCACGATGCCTTGATGGAGCGTGCCGGCAATCTGACCAAAGCCGAGCGCGAGATGATCGTGGTGGCGACCAGCAGCGTGAATCAATGTCAATACTGCGTGATTGCGCATGGCGCGATTCTTCGCATTCGTGCCAAGAATCCGCTGATTGCCGATCAGATTGCTGCCAACTACCGTAAAGCCGATATCACGGATCGTCAGAAAGTCATGCTGGATTTTGCGCTCAAGGTCTCGCAACAGGCCCACCTTGCTGGCGAAAGCGATTTTGATGTTCTGAAGGCGCATGGATTCACAGAGGAAGACATCTGGGACATTATGAGTATCTCGGCATTTTTCGGGATGTCGAACCGGATTGCAAACGTCAGCAGTATGCGACCCAATAACGAGTTTTACGCGCTCGGCCGTTAGGGTCAGAGCGTCTGGTTGATCTGTGGCTTGATGTCGTCCTCACATACGCTGCAACACGGCGAGCAAGGTTGGTCATCAGGGGGGAGCGGGTGATGAGTGGAGCGATTGATATGTGGATGTATAAGCCGATGGATCTGCCCGGAAGATTACGTGTGTTTCTGCGCATGGCCTGCATAGGTCTTGCATTCATCTCGAGCACGTTTATTGCGATATCGCCTTCGGTCGCGCAGACAGTTACCGCGACCGATGTTGTGCGTCTTGCTGGGCCTGTAGTTCAGACGGCCGGCGGTAAAGTGCAAGGCGTTTTGCGCAACGGTGCGCTGGAGTTTCGTGGCATTCCCTACGGGGATTCGGTTTCAGGTCCGATGCGATGGACATTGCCACGACCGGCCCCTGCCTGGGATGGGGTGCTTTCGGCGATCGATTTCCGGCCAGCCTGCGCGCAGGCTGCTCGCTACAACCTGACCGAACAGAGCAATAGCGAGGACTGCCTGTCTCTGAATATCTCGCGTCCCTATCCGACGGATGAGCCCTTGGCAGAGCAGAAGCTTCCGGTGCTGGTCTGGATTCATGGTGGTGCATTTGTTGGAGGGGCCGGGTCGCTTTACCGGCTCGACAGATTGGCGCGTGATGCGGATGCTGTGGTGGTGTCATTGAACTATCGGTTGGGGGTTTTCGGGTTCATGCCTCACCCAGCGTTTGATCCGGATCACAATGGTGGCTATGCGCTCGAAGATCAGCGCCTGGCGATGCGCTGGGTGCAAGACAATATTGCGGCGTTTGGTGGCGATCCGGACAACATCACCCTGGGTGGCGAGTCCGCTGGCGCAGCGTCAGTCTGCATGCATCTGATGACGCCGGAAGCAACCCGAGGTTTGTTTCACAAAGCCATCGCGACGAGTGCCGCATGTTCGTTTGGTTTGCGCAGTGTCGAGCAGGCAGGGGTATTGGGTCAGCAGGTTGCGTTGGCAGTCGGTTGTGAGGATCCGGTGAAGGTGCTGGAGTGTCTGCGTGCAAAAGATGCGACTGAACTGATTGCTGCTGGCGACCGTGTTGCCGGCACGGATCTGGCTGCATTTGCACCTGCCTATGGCACAAAAACCTTGCCTCGTCAGGGGCTGGAGTCACTTCAGACGGGCAAGGTTCTGAACATACCGATGATTTTCGGGGGGACGCGCGACGAGATGCGGCTTTATGTTGGCTACGCCGTCCAGGCGGGTGACAAAATCACCCCTGAAAATTATCAGGATCATCTGCGCGCTGTGTATGCAGATCATGCGCCAGCCGTGCTCGAGCGCTACCGGCTTGCACCCGGACAGTCGCCCGCAGCGGCGCTTGGGTCTGTCAACAGTGACTTCCATCCGGGTGCGGGTATCAACCACTGTCAATATGCAGATACCGCAGCTTTGCTCTCAAAGCACCTTCCCGTTTTCATGATGGAGTTTGCGGACAGAAACGTGCCAGTGCTAGGGGTTGCGATGCCAGCAACGCCTGACCCGGGTTTTGAGCTGGGGGCGGCTCACTCATCTGATCTGAACTACTTCTTCCCGAATTTCTCGAATACTTCCAGAATGGATGCGCCGGATCTGTCCAGCCAGTCGCAGGCGCTCGCAGACCAGGTCGTCAATGCCTGGGGCCAGTTCATGCGCATGGGCGTGCCCAGGGCTGATGGCTTGCCTGAATGGCTGCCGTTCAATGTGTCACAGAAAGTGCTACGCGTGCACCCAGGCCAAAATGGCCAGATTGATCCCTGGAAAGAGTATCAGTGCAGCTTCTGGCGTGAGCGTTACCCAGCGGCATTTTCGGCGCGGCCCTAGCGACCGAGCTTCAGATTTTCGGGGCAGTGGATGGGGCTTGAGTGCCCGATGCCTGATTCTGAAGGGTATTGTCTGCCCAATAAGATTACTATAATATATATCTTTAATTCAGGCTTTTTGTTTCAGCTTGCTTTTGCGGCAGTTTCCTTTGTTCTGGTTGAAGACATCATGGCTCGTTCAGACCTTTGCTCGATAGAAGAAATCCGTGATCTGGTGCACAGTTTTTACGACCGGATACGAACCGACGAAATGCTTGGACCGGTGTTCAACCAGCACATCCGAGACTGGGATACGCATCTTTCGACGATGGTCAGCTTCTGGTCCTCGCTGATGATCGGCGCTGGCACTTATGACGGCACACCCATGCCCAAGCATGCTGCCCTTCCAGGACTGAGGGCCGAGATGTTCCATCACTGGCTTGCACTCTTCAGGCAGACCACGGACACATTACCCAACCGGCTAATGGCCGAGCGTGCCAATGAGTATGCTCAGCGCATCGCACGCAGCCTATGGTTTGGTTACCAGATCACCCATTCGCCCAATTCGGTGCCGAGAGATTTGCACCATGGCTGAGCCCACCAGAATCTCCAGCAAATCATTGCGCGCCCGCACTGCTGCTGCACCGGATCTTGAATCATTCCTGAGTCTGGGGTTCCGCCCGCTCTACATTGCGGGCTGTGCGTGGTCTTTGATATCGATTGCGATCTGGATATTTGCACCCACACAACTGACAGGCACACTCAACGGCGTTGCCTGGCATGCACACGAGATGTTGTGGGGCTTTGTGGCAACGATCGCAGTCGGATTTCTGCTAACGGCGAGTGCCACCTGGACAGGCCACAACCCAATGCAAGGTAAGCCGCTGGCCTTTCTAGTCGCGATCTGGCTGGCAGCGAGACTGGGTTACCTTGTACCTTCCGAGTGGATGTTTTATGCCGCAGTGACACTTGAGACTGCATTTTTTCTGCTGGCAGCGCACAGGCTGATGCGCGTGGTCCTTAAAAGTCCAAATCGCCGAAACGACGGGCTGCCCTTTCTGGTGGCAGGACTCGGTGTCATCAATCTGCTTTACCTGATCGCCAATATCCAGGGGGATTACGCAGTCCTCATGCAGCAGTTCAATCTGGGTCTGGTGTGCATGGCCATGGTTGCGTTGCTGATTGGTCGACGGGTCATTCCGTTTTTTTCGATGCGTATGGTGCCCGGTCTTGATATCCCGATGCTCACGCGCAGTGGGCACTTGCAGCTGGCAATTAGTGCCGTTGCGATTTTGCTGGGAATGGTGGGTCAGAATGTGCTGATGGGGTACGCGCTGGCAGGCGCAGGCTTGATTGGATTGTTTCAGCTGATTTGCTGGAAGCCGCTTGCCGTTTTGCACAAGCCCATGTTGTGGATTCTGTATCTGGGATATGGCATGCTTGCCAGCGGTTTAGTCGTGGCCTCACTGCATTTCTCGGGGTTGCTGGCGCAGGCGGTGGATCGTCCTGCAACGTTTGTGCACATCATTGGCATGGGCGGCTTTGGTGTGATGATCATTGGTATGGTCACGCGAACGGCACTCGGACACCTGGGGCGGGCGTTGCAACTCGATACAAGCATGCTTCTGAGCTACTACCTTGTGGTGTTGGCAGTGGTGTTGCGCCTGCTCGCGCTGTATCCGTCGACGCTCATGACCTTTGCGCTGCAGGCATCCGCCGTTTGCTGGATTGCGGCCATGGCACTCTACCTGTGGCGTTATGTGCCCATGCTGATCAGACCCCGTGCAGACTGATTGACTTCCCGCAAACTCGAACAGCCCTATACAAACGGAGTGCCTGATGCGCCTGACTACGCTGACTGATTACGCCATGCGGTTGCTCATCTACGTCGGGCAGAATCCAGATCGTTTATGCACGATTGCGGAGATTGCGCGGGTTCATGACATCTCCGAGCCTCACCTCATGAAGGTTACCCATCGACTGTCTCAGGCGGGCTGGCTTGAAACGGTGCGAGGCAAGCATGGCGGCATTCGCCTTGCCAGGCCGGTTCACGAAATACGACTCGGCGATGTCGTGCGTGACACTGAAAACGATCTGGCCTTGGTGGAGTGCTTTTCCGGGGTCAGTGACTGCAGGTTGGTTGGTCACTGCAGTCTGGCTGGCATACTGCAGGGGGCCTTGACCCAGTTCCTGTCCTATCTTGATCAATACACCCTGGCAGATATCCTGCCTGCATCACGACCCCCTTTGGGGTCAGAGCAGACAGGACAGATCACGGAAAGTCCCATCAAGTGGCAAGTCTGATCCGCTCAGATTTTGTCGCAGCGCACGGTAATCGGGGCTGAGCGCAAGTCAGAAAGCACTGCATCGTCGACCTGGCCTTGCACATCAGAGAGTACGTAGCCTATCTGCCCACGTGTCTGAAGATGCTGGCTGACGATGTTGAGCCCATGAGCAGCCATGATGCTGCTCAAAGTACCCATGGCCCCTGGAACGTTCTTGTGAACGTGGAGGATTCTGCTGGCACCAGTGGCTGGCTGATAGGCAATTTCCGGAAAGTTAACAGCACCTTTGGTTGCGCCGGCGAGGAGGAACTGAACCAGCTTTTCTGCAACTTCACGACCAATGCCCTCTTGAGACTCCTGTGTGCTGCCGCCGATATGGGGCGTCAGAATCACGTTGGGCATTCCCCTCAAAGGGCTGTCCAGAGGCTCATGCTTGCCCTTGGGTTCGACGGGGAAGACATCAAGCGCTGCCCCGCCGATATGTCCTGAGGTGAGCGCAGCGGCTAGCGCGTCAATGTCTACCACGCTACCACGTGATGCGTTGATTAGGATGGCGCCGGGTTTCATGTTTGCCAGCGCCTGGGCGTTGATGATGTTTCTGGTGGTCTGCCCACCAGGCACGTGTAGCGTGACCACATCGGACTGAGATAGCAGACGCCCCAGTGAACCAGCGACACGGGCGTTGCCGCGCGGCAATTTGGTGTCAACATCATGAAACAGCACCTGCATACCCAGTGCTTCAGCCAGCGTGCCTACTTGCGATCCAATGTTTCCATAGCCGATGATCCCCAGAGTTTTGCCGCGAGCCTCAAACGCACCTTCTGCTGACTTGTCCCAGAATCCCTGGTGGACTCTTGCGTTTTTTTCCGGGATTCGTCTCATCAACAAAATCGCCTCGCCCAATACCAGTTCTGCCACAGATCTGGTATTGGAGAATGGCGCGTTAAAGACCGGAATACCGCGCGCCATCGCCTCATCAACATCGACTTGGTTGGTTCCAATACAAAAGCACCCTACGGCCCGCAGGTTAGGCGCTGCAGCCAGGACACTCGCATCCAGGTTGGTGCGGGAACGGATTCCCAGGACGGCAGCGTCATGGGCAGCCTTGAGCAGATCATCACGCGATAGCGCAGCTGCGTGACTAACGATATCGGTGAACCCGGCCGCTGTAAAAATCTCTGTTGCGCTGGGATGAATGTTTTCAAGGAGAACAATGCGTGTCATGAATGCCGGCCTTCTGGCAGTGCGCTAAGGGAGTCCAGTATCGCTGATCTCGCAAGGATGCTGGCGATTAACCATGAGCGCAGTGGATGTGTCTGAACGTGTGCATGAAGTCAGTCGTTGATACCGTCAGGTGATACTTTCTATGGCGCGGGTCTCGGCACGGAACTAAACTGTACGTCTAAAGATGCCCTCGGCAGGGCATCGGACTGCGGATCATCTTGTCGATCCTGGTTGTCGGGGAAGCGGAATCATATGCGTGTGTTCGGTGCGAATGGAAAGGTTGCGTCTTTGCTGCGCACGCTTGACGCCCAGGTTCACAGAGGTCTGGCTTTTGCTGTCTTGCTGAGCGGCTTGTGGTTCATTTCCCCGCTCGTGCTGAGTGTGATCAATGGAGAACATCTGGCCTGGTTTGACCAGAACTCCTGGCGTGATGTCATCAACGCCATCGGTCTGACGCAGCTGCCCAGGGTGGTTATTTCGTTGTCACTGGTTTTGATGTCGTTCGGCCTTTTGTCGCGTGCCCGGCTAGCCTGGACCTTCACGCTGATGATGCTGATTCCAGCCATCGCTATTTCTGCCTACGCAGGCGGTGGCAGTTTGCCTGCGGAGGTCATCTACAACGGCGCGCTGTTTGTGGCCTTGTTGCGTTATTGGGGGGCTTTTAGCCGTAGCAGTGTCACCGCAGGAACACTGTTTGCATTTTCCAGCCTCACGTCTTTGTTCTGGTACGCCATTCTTGGTGTGCTGTACCTCGGACACGAGTTTGCGCCCAGAATTGAAACCTTGCCTGATGCGGTTTACTTTTCTTTTGTGGCGATGTCGACCGTTGGCTTTGGCGATATTGTTCCTGTGACCGAGGCATCACGCCTGTTTGTTGTCTCCGTCATTCTGCTGGGCGTCACTGTGTTTGCCAGCGCACTCGGAGCTGTGATTGCTCCGTTCGTGACAGGCAAACTCAGAGATATCATCCAGCGCAAAGCGAGGCTTTCCATGAAAAAAGACCATGTCATTCTGTGTGGTGCCACGCCCCTGGCGTTAAACCTCTATCAAAGTCTGATAGCTCGTGGCGAGCAGGTGACGATTATCGTCAGGCCAGGCATCGAGCACGAGTATCCGGCATCGGCTGATATTATTCTGGGTGACGCATCAAGTGATGCAGTGTTAGAACAGGCAGGGGTCAAGCGTGCGACGCATGTGCTCGCGCTACGTGAGGATGATCCGGATAACGCGTTTATTGTGCTGGCTGTCAAGGCGATAGAAGGATGCCATGCCAAGACGGTTGCTATTGTCAACAACACTCAGAATCTGGAGAAAATTCGGCGAGTCAAACCCGATCTGTTGTTTTCTCCTCAGCTATTTGGTGCTGAAGTGCTGTCACGGATGATGCGCGGCGAGAGGTTTGATACCGATCTGATCAACGAACTGTTTATCGCCAAGCCCCTCGTGGCTGAGGGTGACGACAAGCCGAGAGCCTGAGAGTTGGGTTCACTGAACATGCGGCATTTTTTGCTCATGTCACTGAATTTGATCAGAATTATTTTTTGAGATTTTGCGAACCACTATGTCTGCGCCCGTTGTCAATATTGCTGCTTACCGATTCACCCGCCTGACTGACTTGCCTCTCTGGAAAGAACGCATGAACATGCGCGCTCAGGAACTCGGGCTGCGAGGCACGATTCTGCTTGCTCACGAGGGTATCAATCTGTTTCTCGCTGCTGACGAGACAGCCATCAACGAGTTTGTTTCCTGGTTGTGCGGTCTTGAGCCATTTGCCGGCATTGAAATCAAATACAGCCGCTCAGAAACCGTGCCTTTCAAGCGGATGAAGGTCAAGATCAAGGAAGAAATCATTCGCATGAATCATCCCTCGATTCATCCATACGAGGGCAGGGCACCAAGCGTTGACGCACAAACAGCTTCGCGCTGGATTGAGCAGGGGCACGACGATGACGGTCGTCCGATCCTGCTGCTCGATACACGCAATGACTTTGAGGTTCAGGCGGGAACATTCAAAGGCGCGCAGCACTGGAATCTGCAGCGCTTTACCCAGTTCCCGGAAGCTGTACATGACCATTACGAGGAACTCAAGG
>CAZBIN010000040.1:0-17603 GCA_964491995.1 uncultured Orrella sp. | reverse complement strand
GATCCTGACTTGGCCCGCTAACGTATTTCGCCAGCCATAACCCAAGCCCTGCTGCACTGCAGTAGGCACCCAGACTGAACAATGCGTTCCAGATCCGCTGCTGCCCCATCGACGCACGTGACCTGAACTCAAAGGCAAGACTGCGTACCACAGAGCCGGTGACCAGCAAGAGAAGTGGCACAAAAAGATCGGTCGTCATGGGCACCCAGCCCAGCGGAAATGCCGCCATGAAAATTGCAAACATCAACAAAATCCATGACTCATTGGCACCTCACCACGCCGTCAGTGCATCAACCACCCGACTGCCAGTCGCAAAATCGAGCCAGGGCACCAGCAGTCCACAGCCGACATCGAATCCGTCGAGCACAATGTGCCCTGCCAGCAAAAACGCGACGATTCCAAACAGTACCAGCGGCATCCAGAACATCGGGTCGCGAGTCAACAACCCGACCGAAGCCGATAAAGCTTCAATCATGACAACACAACCCCCGGACGATGAACCGTCACAACCCCGTCAGCCAGCGCCTGATACGTCAGGCGTATCCATCCTGCCAAAAACAGCCCGGCCAGCGCGACACAAATCAGCAAGCCCAGAAACAGGTACTGCGTCTGGACCTCGCTCAGCAAATCAGCCACCGGGAGTTGCCCCACCACCATATCTGTTGTCTTGCCAAGAAAAATCAACCACCAGAGTATCAGACAGAGCATGGGTGCACTGGCCGCACCGATGAGAACCAGCCGGTTTGCAAAACCCGGCTGAGATTGAGAGCGTCCGAGGTACATCTGCATGAGCGCGACCAGAACGACCAGCACATGCAGTGACCACACAAAAAGAAACATGCGAGCGGTATACGTAATGGCAACCTCATACGGGGTCTGCATGAACTGCCCGGCCAGCACGGTGACCAGCACAGACGCACTGGCACCAGACTGTTGAACAATCTGCAGACCCAGTGGAATAACCGCAAGCGTCGCAAAAAGGCTGCTCCAGGCAGCCGCACGAACCAGACCTGAGGGCTCGCTCCAAGCCTGGCTAAGCCGTGCCTGTAGTGCCCACGATGAGATCAGCGCGCTTGACAGCATCAAAACCCCGGCCAGTCCGAGGTAAGAGGCCTGCAGAGGCAGTTGCGGGTTGGCAATGACCTCAAGCCAGTCATGAACACGAAACTGGCCATCCAGAAAAATCGCGCCAGCCGGATTTCGCATCCAGCTTTCTATGATCGCCATGCCGCAGACAACCGCGGTCAGCCCGATTGCTGTCATCAGCAAGCACAAGCCAAACACCCAGCTTGTCACACGATGCCGGCTGTAAAGGACTACACCAAAAGCGGTCGACTTGATCAAAAAAACGGTCAGCACCGTTGCAAGCAGCAAAGGACCGAGCACATTGCCCATTCGCTTGACAGCCAGCGGCAGCACCAGCCCGGTATGGATCATCGTCATCAATCCCAGCCCGAGCGCGCAATACGCTGTCAGCGCAAAAACCCTCAACCAGAAACGAAACTGCTCGGTATCCCTTGCACGAGGTCCGAGCTGCCAGAGCACCAGCATCCAGCTCAATCCCAGCGCCAGCACAGCAAATATGTGCAAAAAGCTGGTGAGCAGACCGAGCTGGGCCTGAGCGAAGAATAAGCGCATACTTTCCATATAACCGTAAGTGTAGACGCGTCATGGCAAAATGTGACTTTATGTTTCAACTTCACTTGACACAAGAGAAAGCACACACTCCATGACTGCTCCTGAAGTGGCTCCATCCACATCCAATTTTCTGCGTCAAACCATTGAGGCCGATCTCAGAAACAGCAAGTTTGACGGCAAACGCTGGCAAAGCCCGCCTGCGACCGCCCTGTCGCTTGCCGACGCCCCGGTTGACCAGGCAAGGATTCGCACCCGTTTCCCACCCGAACCCAATGGTTTCCTGCACATTGGCCACGCCAAAAGCATCTGGCTGAATTTCGGACTGGCAAAAGAGTACGGCGGTATCTGCCACCTGCGCTTCGACGACACCAACCCGGAGAAAGAGGACCAGGCCTATGTGGACGCCATCATTGATGCCGTGCAATGGCTGGGATACGACTGGAACCATGATAACCAGTCCCATCTCTTTTACGCCAGCGACTATTTCGAAGTGATGTATGCGTTTGCCGTCGCAATGATCAAGGCCGGTCATGCCTATGTCGACGAGCAGACACCCGAGCAGATGCGTCTGACCCGGGGCACCCTGACATCACCCGGTCAAGACAGCCCGTGGCGCGACCGTCCGGTTGAAGAGTCGCTCGAGCGTTTCGCGCAGATGCGTGCGCGCCAGCACGCCGATGGCAGCATGGCATTGCGTGCGAAGATCGACATGCGTTCGCCCAACATGAACATGCGTGATCCTGTCATATACCGGATTCGTCACGCGGCACATCACCGAACCGGTGACACCTGGTGCATCTACCCCATGTACGCCTGGGCGCACCCGATCGAAGACGCTCTGGAAGGTATCACTCACAGCATCTGCACACTGGAGTTCGAGGATCAGCGCCCCTTTTACGACTGGACACTTGAGACCCTCGCTTCGCTTGGATGCCTGGCAAAACCCTTGCCCAGACAGTACGAGTTTGCCCGCCTGAACGTCAGTTACGTGATTACCAGCAAGCGCAAACTTTTGCAGCTGGTCAAAGATGGGCACGTCAGTGGCTGGGATGATCCGCGTATGCCAACGCTGGCAGGCTTGCGTCGAAGGGGCTACACCGCGGACTCGCTAAAACTGTTTTGTGAGCGTACGGGCGTCTCCAAGGCCCATTCCAGGATCGACTACAGCGTGCTGGAGCAAGCTCTGCGAGACGATCTGGACCCTGTCGCGCCGCGCGCAGTGGCCATCCTTGACCCAGTCAAACTGGTCATTACCAACTGGCCTGCCGATGAGCAGCAGACATGCGTGGCGCCGCGTCACCCGCACAGCCCTGAAGCCGGGCAGCGCGAGTTTGCGTTCACGCGCGAACTCTGGATCGAGCGCGAAGATTTTGCGCAGGACCCCCCCAAAAAATATTTCCGGCTGTTTCCAGGAAATCTGGTGCGCCTGAAGTATGCCTATGTCGTCAAGTGCACGGGTTGCGTGACTGACGCGCAAGGCAATGTGACTGAAGTGCATGCAGAGTACTTGCCAGACACTCGCAGCGGCACTCCAGGTGCCGATAGCGTCAAGGTCAAGGGGACCGTGACCTGGGTCAGTGCCCGGCATGCACTGCCGGTCCAGTTCCAGCTCTATGACCGGCTCTTCAAGGAACCCTACCCTGACGCAGGCGAAGCAGATTTTCTGGAGAGCCTGAACCCTGACTCCGTAAAAAGTGTCAATGGCTGGATTGAGCCAGGGACCGACTTGAAAGCCGGGGTCTGGCAGTTCGAAAGACTTGGCTACTTTGCGTACGACCCCGTGCAGAGTTCGCCCACCGCACCTGTCATCAACCGCATTACGACCTTGAAGGACACCTGGGCAACTCGCTCGGGCGGCTGACCATGACTGATCCAAACACATCTCTCGAGTTCAAGAGTGCCACGATCTACACCATCAGGGCCGTGCTGCACAGCGACAACGTCGCCGCCATCATCGAAGACCTGAACCGGCGCATGCAGGAGGCCGGCAGTCTTTTTGCCGGTGAGTCCGTTGTGATTGATGCCAGTGCAGTCGAGGCACCAATCGACTGGGAGATACTGCTTGAGGCGTTTTCCGGGCATGGATTGCCCGTGATCGGTGTGGTGGCACATGGTGAGAATGCGACGAGCGCGCTCGAGGTGGGTCTGACCAAAGTCGAACTGTCAACACACGTCGCCAGGGCGACAACCGCACCCAAGCCCGCATCCGAGGTGGCTGAGCCGGTTCAGGCCACCACGCCCGTACCTGCGGCCAACGCAGCACGTCCAGAGCGCATCCCGGAGCATGAACAGCTGACAGCACAGGATTGCGGCAAGCCCCAACCGACACTGGTCATCCAGGGACCCTTGCGCTCAGGGCAACGCGTATACGCTCGCAACACCGACCTGATCGTGATGGGCGTTGTCAGTCAAGGTGCAGAAGTGATTGCCGACGGCAACATTCATGTGTATGGTCCACTTCGTGGCAAAGCGATGGCCGGCGCACGAGGTGACACGCAGGCAAGAATCTTCACCACAGCACTCGACGCCGAGCTGGTGGCAGTGGCGGGGGTTTACCGGGTTATCGACGGTCCTCTGGACCCGTCTCTGCGCCGGCAGCCTGCGATGGTGTACCTTAGAGAGCAAACCCTGCGAATGGATCCGCTTCAAGCATAAAATGAAGCGAGATAGCAACATACACTGTGCCTGACTGCTGTTGCAGACCAGAACACGATGTCTGTCGAATATTTTAAGAACGTTAATCAAGTGAGGATAGGCACGTCATGACTCGAATTGTGGTGGTGACTTCAGGCAAGGGAGGCGTTGGAAAAACGACCACCAGTGCAAGTTTTTCTTCGGGCCTGGCAATGCGGGGGTTCAAGACCGCTGTCATCGACTTTGATGTCGGCCTGCGCAACCTGGACCTGATCATGGGGTGTGAGCGCCGCGTGGTCTATGATTTTGTGAATGTGATCCAGGGCGAAGCAACGCTGAACCAGGCGCTCATCAAGGACAAAAACATTGAGAACCTGTTCATATTGCCTGCTTCACAAACACGCGACAAGGATGCTCTGTCTCAGGAGGGCGTCGAGAAGGTACTCAATGACCTCAAAGGCATGGGGTTTGACTACATCGTTTGTGACTCCCCGGCAGGCATTGAAACTGGCGCATTGCTAGCTGCTTATTTTGCTGATGACGCGCTGGTGGTGACCAACCCAGAAGTCTCGTCGGTTCGCGACTCGGATCGTGTCCTTGGCATCCTCGCATCAAAATCGCGTCGTGCAGTGATGGGCGAAGATCCGATCAACGAGTTCTTGCTGCTCACGCGCTATAACCCCAAGCGGGTCGAGGGTGGGGAAATGCTGTCGCTGCAGGATATTGAAGACATTCTGCGAATCAAGCTGATCGGCGTCATTCCTGAGTCAGAGGCCGTGCTGCAGGCCTCGAACCAAGGCCTGCCCTCAATTCATCTCAAGGGTACGGACGTCTCGGAAGCCTACCAGGATGTAGTGGCCCGTTATCTGGGTGAAGAGCGGCCTTTGCGCTTCACGGAGTATGTCAAACCCAGCCTGTTCAAACGACTGCTAGGAGGCAAGTAATGTCTTTTCTGTCCTTTCTTCTTGGCCAGAAGAAGACTTCAGCCAGCGTTGCCAAGGAACGTTTACAGATTATTCTGGCACACGAAAGAAGTGATGGTGACTCGACCGCGCCTGACTACTTGCCCCAATTGCAACGAGAACTGGTGGAAGTCATTTCCAAATACGTCAAAATCGATCCTCAAGACATCAAGGTCCATCTTGAGCGTCAGGGATCCCTTGAAGTTCTGGAAGTGAAAATCGAAATGCAGCCAGAGAAGCCGGCCTGAGTAAAACAAGCCACACGGACGTCCTGCGAGTGCGCCGGGCATCCGTGTGTACCGGTTTGACGCCGATCGACCCGGAAAGATGCCGCTCATGAGTGGGGTCGGATCGACAACAAGCTTGACTGCAGCAAGAAAAAAGAGGAGCCATGAGCTCCCCTTTTTTCTGGTGCGTACGTCACTTGCACACGCCCGCCGTTACAAGACTACCGTGCTATTTCAGAGCCTTGTAGCGAATCCGCTTCGGTGCAGCACCCGCCTCGCCCAGACGCTTGCGCTTGTCGGCTTCGTACTCCTGATAGTTTCCGTCAAAGAAAACAACCTGTGAGTCACCTTCAAAGGCCAGAATGTGGGTGGCAATCCGGTCCAGGAACCAGCGGTCATGGCTGATGACCATCACAGAACCCGCGAACTCGAGCAATGCATCTTCCAGCGCGCGCAGGGTTTCAACGTCAAGATCATTGGATGGCTCGTCGAGCAACAGCAAGTTGCCGCCCTGAAGCAATGTCTTTGCAAGATGCAAGCGACCCCGCTCACCGCCCGAGAGTGATCCCACGCGCTTGTTCTGGTCGCTCCCCTTGAAGTTGAACCGCCCCAGATAAGCTCGCGCAGGCATCTCGAAGCGGCCGACTGTCAGAAGGTCTGCACCATCGGAAATGGCTTCGAACACGGTCTTGTCATTCTCGAGCGAGTCCCGGGACTGGTCAACCGATGCAAACTTGACAGTTTGACCGATCACAACCTCGCCTGAATCCGGCGTTTCCTTGCCTGATATCATTTTGAAGAGCGTTGACTTACCCGCACCGTTCGGACCAATAATGCCGACGATTGCCCCTGGAGGCACCTTGAAGCTCAGATTGTCGATCAGCAACCGATCGCCAAAGCCCTTTGAAACATTGCGAAACTCCACCACTTCATTGCCCAGCCGCTCGGCAACCGGAATGAAGATCTCCGAAGTTTCGTTGCGCTTTTGATATTCGTGCGACGCCAGCTCCTCGAAGCGCGACATCCGTGCCTTGGCCTTGGCCTGACGACCTTTGGGATTTTGACGGACCCACTCGAGTTCTTTGCGAATGGTTTTCTGACGCGCAGATTCAGTAGCCTCTTCCTGCTTGAGTCGATCTTCCTTTTGTTCAAGCCAGGAACTGTAGTTACCTTTCCAGGGGATACCGTGGCCGCGGTCGAGTTCCAGAATCCACTCGGCTGCATTGTCCAGAAAATAACGATCATGGGTCACCGCAACCACGGTGCCGGGAAACTTGGCCAGGAACTGCTCCAGCCAGTCCACACTCTCTGCGTCAAGGTGGTTGGTCGGTTCGTCCAGCAACAGCATGTCCGGCTTGGACAGCAGCAGTCTGCACAAAGCGACACGGCGCTTCTCACCGCCCGACAAATTGCCAATGACGGCATCCCAGGGAGGCAAACGTAGCGCGTCTGCTGCAATTTCCATTTGCGCACCGATATCGTCAGATCCGCTGGAGGCTGCTGCCGAAATGATCGCCTCAAGTTCTGCCTGCTCTGCCGCCAGCTTGTCAAAGTCAGCATCTGGATCCGCGTATTCTGCGTACACCGCGTCGAGCCTTTTGCGGGCTGCGGCAACCGCACCAAGACCTTCTTCAACCGATTCACGCACCGTATGCTCTGGATTGAGCTGAGGCTCCTGGGGCAAATAACCGATATTCAGACCAGGCATCGGCAAGGCTTCGCCTTCGATCTCTTTGTCGATACCGGCCATGATCTTGAGCAAGGTTGATTTGCCAGCGCCGTTCAGACCGAGCACGCCAATCTTGGCACCAGGAAAGAACGATAGTGAAATATCACGGAGAATCTGCTTTTTGGGGGGTACGATCTTGCCGACCCGATTCATGGTGAAAACGTATTGAGCCATCTCGGAACACACCTGTATTGAACTGCTAATGAGCAATCCTCCATTGTAGGCTGTTCTTGCAGATGGTTCGCAGGCTAAACTAATAAATGGAATCCTTTTGCCTGAATGAAATGCTCCCATGAACCCGATCGACGACAACACCGCTCCTGCGCTTCAATTCACGCCGACCGAGCTTGCCATGCTCGGTCGAACTGCTGACGCATTGAGCGCTTACATGGGTGCCGTTGTGCTCGCGGAGGTGGGGCGCAACGAGGATACCGAATGGGTCGTTTTCGGGCGTGCGATCGGAGAGGACGAGGAGCTCGAGAAGGATGTCGTGCATGTGCAGATGGGTGGCACGGGTACGAAATTGCTAGGCCAGCAAGGCGGACTAAACGCGAGCCTCGAGCAGTTTGACTGCGTTTTTCTGTGGGCCGTTGAAATCACCGACGATCCGGACGAGCGTTTTGTACGCCTGGATCAGGACGGTGAGGTATTTGACACCGCCAGCGAACTTGCCACTCTGCTGCCCTTCTCGTTGCAGGAGCCTGAGATCGATCCCGACGATGAGGATTCGATCGATGACGACGAGAATCAAAGTGAAGAGACTGACGAGGCAGACCCCGGCGACATCACATCACATCCCGCCGGACGCCCGCCTACGCTTCATTGAAGACGCTGCTCAGCCATACAGAAAATCCTTGAACATGGCATTGGCCCAGTGCAGGTCTGCCTGCCAGAGTTCGGTTCTGCGTTCGTTGTCGTCCACCGCCGTCTGATGAATTTCTTCGTCAGCGCCATATTCGTAGGAAAATCGCACCGAGATCGCTTCTTTAGGCTCGTTGTTGACCAGCATGAAACACAGATTGTCGATCATCTCGAACTTCGGTTCGCGGCCTGCTGCCTGGGCAGCAATGTACTGTGCCACCAGACGAGCCTGACGGTTGGCCACATGACCGCTCTTGGGATAGTGCCTGAAATAGACTGAGACCTGCCCCACCGAGTCGCCGATGACAAAAACCTGTGGATCGTCTTTGCGATTGAAATAGAGTGGATCAACAGCGGCCCAGCCCGTCGGTTTACCCTGATCATTGGTTCCAATCAGATCGGCTTTCCAGACCAGATCTGCCGCCTGATGTGGCGTCATCAGAATCGCATCATCAAACCTGAAATCACCGGCTGCCGTCTTCACGACCTTGTTATAAGGATCCACCTCGCGAACGGTGGCGTTTGGGACATAGGTGATGATGTCGCTGTAGAGCTCTTCAAACGCCTTCTGGTAACCGATAGTGATCGGGGCAATGTTCGGTTTCGGATCCAGGATGACGATTTTTGCGGGAATCTTGTGATGCTTGAACCACCATGCCATCAGGCATGCACGCTCGTAAGGAGACGGCGGGCAGCGATGGGGCGGTGGCGGCAACGTCATCACAATCGTGCCACCTTTGAAATTCCTGATCTTCTGTTTCAGGTACGCATGCTCGGAGCTGGGAATGTACGCACTGGCAAAACGGTCCTTGGTGTAACGGGCTGTTTGCACATCATCGCCAAACCATGGCTCAAACGCATAGCGAATGCCACCCGCAATGACCAACCAGTCGTACTCAAGCCAGCCATCGGCCGTGTGAACCCGTCGGGTTGCACGATCAATATCCACAATTTCTGTCTGCACGAAAGTGTAGCCAAACTGCTGCGCAGCCGATAAATAAGAGTGCGCCAGCATATCGGTCTGTACCGCGTCGATCAGCCATTTATTGCTCAGCGGACAAGACCAGAAAAACGGGTTGCGTTCAAGCACAATCACTTCCAGATCGGGCGAGAGTGCCCGCAGATGCCTGGCGGCCGACAAACCTCCCCAGCCACCGCCGGCGACGACCACCCGCCGCTTGCCATTGCGCTTGATCAGCTCACCCGATGTTCCGGTAAGGATTGGCAGTGCGCCGGCGGTGCCCATACCAAAGTACGCAGAGGCAGCGAGCCCCTTGGTCACGAAATCGCGACGGGATATTCTGAAGGTCATGAAAAAGCCAGTTAACTTGAGGATGCGGGATTTTAAGCCTGTTGTGGCAATTGACAAATCAACACAAAAGCAGGAAACCTTGCCCTCAAACCTTGCAGGCCGGAAAGCTCGCCCGGCGTTGCTCCCGCCTGTCAGTCATGCAATGCTGAAAAAAACGGCCCAGAGATTTCTTCTGGACCGTGTTGTAGGTGCGGCTTTACTCTTGAACTTGCAAGCGATGGACTTGCAAGAGAATTACTGACGAGCCTTCTGAACCGCCGCCTTCCATGCCTCGATCACGACCGGGTAATCTGCCGCGGCTTTGATCGGATCGGCAGCCACCACCTGGATGCTGCTGAGATTGGGCAACTGGGTCAGGGCTGCCACATCGATGTCCGAACGCGTCGGACGGCGAAAGTTCTGCACCAGCTCCGCTTCCTGGACTTCCTTGGAAATCAGCAGATCATAGAGTTGCTGCGCCGATGCAGCACCGTTCTTGGGGTTCTTGATGACGGCGACTGCCTCAGGCGCGACGAACGCACCCTCTTGTGGATAGATGATCTTGACGTTCTTCTGACCACCTGCAATGTAGGAGTAGGCAGCGTACTCCATGGTGATGCCCAAGGGGTACTCACCACTGGCTACGCTCTTGTAGACCTGGCCAGAGCTCTTGGAAATCACCGCATTGGCGGCGAGTTTTTCAAGCCCTTCACTGCCATAGAGCTGATAGATGCCATAGACCTGGTCATAGGCACTTCCTGATGTGGCGGGGTCCCCCATGATGATGCGACCCTTCCATTTCGAATCAAACAGATCTTTCCATGCCACTGGCGGCTTGTCCCCCTTGAGCTGTCCTTCGTTGGCCATGACCACCATGACGTGGGCATTTGCACCAATCCAGAGGTTATCAGGGCCATGGAACTGCGGAAGAATCTTGTCAGCCTGGCTGGACTTGTACGGCTGGAAATTCTGTTTGAATGCAACCATGGTGCCAAATCCTGCACCCCAGACCACATCGCCCAGCGGTCTGGCAGCCTCGGCCTCAATACGCTTCATCAGCGCACCTGTGCCAGCGGTCACCTTCTGAATCGTCAGTCCGGGTGTCAGTTTCTTGCCGACATCAGTCGCTGTATCAATGACCTGAACGTTGTTTGAGGTGTACATGACCGCTTCGTTAGCCATCGCTTGAGAGCCGGCTGTCAGCGCCAGCGCTGCCGCCACTGCAGCGGCGACTTTGACGGGTTTTGTGTGTTGCATATTCTGCTCCTTGAGAACCTGCTGAAAAAACCTCAGTGCCCACGCACCGAGAACAAATCAAGCTTGAAAAACCGTGTCGCCAGATAGACCGGCACCAGGATGATGAACATCAGGATCACCCCGTAAGCAGATGCCCGGGCAAGATAGCCGGCATCAATCTGACGGTACATCTCGATTGGCATCGTCTCCATACCACCAAAGTACAGCACAATCGTGGCAGAAATTTCAGACAATGATGTCACCCACATCAAAATGGCTGCTGCCAGAATGGCAGGCTTCATGATTGGCAGAATCACCTTGAAAAAGCTCTTGACCGGAGAAACACCCAGATTGATCGACGCCTCTTCAATCGAGTCAGGAATGCTGTAAAGCGCGCCTGAGGCAGACCGGATGGAGAACGGCACCTTGCGCACAAAATATGCCGCGGCCATGATCATCCAGGTACCTGTCAGCACGATGTAACCACTGTTGTAGGTCTGGATCAGCGCAATCCCGAGCACCGTCCCGGATATCGCAAGCGGCAGCATCACGACATAATCAAGCAGCGACACGATGAACATACGTTTCTTGACGATCAGGAAGCTGACAAACGCTGCAAAAGCCGTACCCACAACAGCCGCAATACTGGCAAGCATCAGCGAGTTCACAATCGGCGCGGGTGCCTGTCTTATGGCCCGATCCAGGTTATCCAGTGTGAACGTACCGTATTTCATCACCGGACCACTGGACTCCGTGAAAGCACCAACCAAAACCACCAAGGCAGGAATCATCGAAATGGCGACAAACAGCAAAACCAGCGTGGTCAGCACCACGGCCAGAGGTCCTTGTGCACGCACGGGCTTCGGTGCACGCCCTTGCTGCATCTGATAGGTTTTACGTTCCACCACAACTTTCTGGACGAACAGCACCACGCCCACGAGCAGGACAGACACCACGGCCAGCACACTTTGCATCTTCGGATCCCCCCCCATCTCCGACAGAAACGTCATGTACGTGAGCGAAGACAGCACATCGACCCGGCCACCCAGAATCATGGGAATGGAAAAATTATCCACTGCCAGCGTAAAAACCACCATGGTGTTGATCAGGATCGCAGGCGCCAGCACCGGCAAGGTCACGGTCAGAAGTCGGCGCAGATCGCTGGCGCCGAGGTTAGTGGCGGCTTCTTCGATCGTGCCGTCAATTGCCTTGAGCGCAGCCAGCATCCCGATATAAGCATAGGTGTAATCGTTCAGGATCATGGTGTAGGTCATGCCAAACCAGCCATAGAACGACGGCAATTCGATGCCGACCAGCGACAGTGCGTTGCGCAACACACCATTGTTACCCAGCATCATCAGCCAGGCTTGCGACACAACAATATCGGGGACCACAATCGTCGCAAGCGGCAGAATTGCCACGACGGCCTTGCCGGGAAAATCATACCGGGTCACCACATACGCTAATGGCGCGCCAATCAGCATGCTGCCCACGGCTGCCGTCACGCCCAGACGAACTGTGTTGAGAAATGCGTCCGTATAGACAGGGTCATTCAGAAAGGCCCGAAACCCATCAAGTGTCAGCGCCCCCGTCTGAAAATCGCTGATGCTCTTGAACATCAGTGACGACAGCGGCCACACCACAAAAAACACCAGCACCAGCAGCGCCAGCAAGGCAGGAACCACCCAGGGCGAACGGTCTGGTGGCAGTCGTCCGGTCATGTCGGCATCCCTGCGGCACTGACCAGGCGGGCGTCTTCGGCAAAACCGATCCGGACCTGCCTGCCCGCCTCAAATCGAGGGTCCAGCGATGCCGGCATGTCGGCATTGATCTTTGTGCCATCGGACAACTGAAGGCAGTAGGTGACTTTGAAGCCAAGGTAGCGGCGAAACACCACGGTCGCCGGCACTGAACCCGAGCTGGATCGAAGGGCCAGATCCCCGAGCAGCACATGTTCGGGACGCACGGCAAGGCAGGCCTCGGTGTGATCACAGGGTCCTGCCATTCTGACGGTACCACCGGCAATCGTGACATCAAACAGATCGCCGTGGGGACGCAGGTTCTGGATGGCAATCAGATTGGCTGCACCGATAAAGTCAGCCGCATACGCAGTCACTGGCTTGCGATATAGCGTTTCCGGCTCATCGAGCTGATCAATGCGCCCGCTGCGAAGCAGGGCAATACGATCCGACATCGACAGCGCCTCCTCCTGGTCGTGGGTCACGAAAATGGTGGTGATTTTCAGTTCTTGCTGAAGCTGGCGGATCACATCACGCATCTGGACCCGGAGTTTGGCATCCAGATTCGACAGTGGCTCATCCATCAAGAGGATCCGTGGCTCGATGACCAGCGCACGGGCCAGCGCGACCCTCTGCCGCTGCCCGCCAGATAACTCTCCCGGGTAGCGATCTGGCAGATGTCCAAGCTCGACTCGGTCCAGTATGCTGGCAACCCTTTGCGCGATCTGCTCACGCGAGTTGTTGCGCACACGCAGTCCATAAGCCACGTTGTCAAACACCGTCTTGTCAGGAAACAGGGCGTAATCCTGAAACACCATGCCGGTCTCACGTTTGTGGGCAGGCAAGTGAGTGACATCCTCATCTCCGATCAGGACCCGGCCCGCATTGGGCTGTACGAAGCCTGCAATCATCCGTAAAAGTGTCGTCTTGCCACATCCACTCGGGCCCAGGAGCGTAAAAAATTCGCCGTGCTGAACCTTCAAAGACAGATTGTCGATGATCGTAACTTTGCCGTAGTGCTTTTGCACCCGGTCCAGGGTAATGTCAGCCATGTATATCGGAATGTTTCAAGTAATTTTCAATATGGGAAAGTACCACTGTTCCGTGCTGATTGTGTCGTTAATACCTATTGAACGGGCGCCAGAATACACGACCTGTCGACGGTTTCCGGTCTGGGCTATTTCAGCCGGAACACAACGGGTACCTCAATCCACTGATCGATAGCGACACCCAGCTTGAGCGCCGGCTTGAACCGCCAGAGATCGACCGCATCCAGGGCCGCATCGTCAAGCTCGCGATGCCCGCTGCTCGTCACAACATCGGCCTCCTGAACGCGTCCGGCCGATGTGATCAGCAACCGCAGCAAGACAGTTCCCTGCACACCCTGTCGCCTGGCACGGGCGGGATAGACAGGCGGTGGATTGTGCAACCCGACAGCCGCCTGAGTCAGACCGGCTGCCTGAGTCTGGGCCTGTGCACCCTCACCGGCAGACAATCCGGTCTGGGAACCCGCCGCGCTCACCGCAGCAGTTTCTGGCACCACAGCAGGCCCAGTCTGGATTTGTCGGATTTCAGACTTCGGAGAAACATCACTCAAGCGATCAGCCTTTGTGACACGCGGTTGGTGCGATTCCGGCATTTCCCTGCGGGGCCGTGATTCGAGTCTGTCCGTAAGAGCCGGCGATGCAGCCCGTGGTGGCCGATCAGGCGTTGCCCGACCAGGTGAGCTGCTTCTGATCTCCATGGCTGCGCCTTGCTCGATGGATTGCAACTGCGCAGCCTCAGGCAAAGACGGCAGGGTGTCCGGCTCCGGTCTCACCTCGTGGGCGTCCTCTTGACCCTGCTCCTGGGCTACATTCGCTCTTGCCGAATCCGGTCCAGGCACGACCGCCGGTGCGGCAGGCTGTGCGGTCGTGGACGAGGCAGACCGCTCAGCAGACACAGGAACAGACCCTAAAGGGTCAGGACGGGTGTCGCCATGCACGTCTTGGCCTTGATCAGCTTGTGGATCGTGCTTGCGCTCATTGGTCTGCTGCACCCCGATTGCAGACTGCGTATCTGAGGTTTGGCCCGCCGAGAGTGAAGACGCTGTCTCACCACCGTGACCCGCAATGAGATCGACCATCACCACGGTCTGCACACGGTCCCCGGACGTCAAGCGAACCAACCCAGCAACGATGACCGCATGACATAACACCGCAACAAGCAGGAAAGGCCACAGGGGCTGCTTGACCGGACCCGGGGCCGCCTGTCGTTGCTGCTCGAGATCATGGACAGTGTCGTGACGATTCATGCCTGACAGAATAGCGCGCACACCGGATCCATGAACTTGACAGCCTTGCCTCAAGTCCCGCAAAAGGTATGATACGGCGCCTGTCCTGACCCCGGTTGCTCGTAGATCTCCCGCCCTGCCTGCTCTGTATAGGGTCGTGCGAGAACCTGCAGCAACTCATGTAAAGGCTCCATATCGCTGGCCTGGGTTGCCGCGGCCAATGCCTGTTCGACCCGATGATTGCGCGCAATGTAGACTGGGTTGGTCACCCCCATCAGTTCCAGGGCCGCGATCGGGCCGCCTGGCTGAGCGCTCACTCTGGAAATCCAGCGATCGAGCCATGACGTCATGGCGGGACTGAATGTGACCGTCATCGCGCAAGATGTCCGGTCTGGTGCCAGACCGGATGGTGACTGCCCGGTTTCAGCAAGCCTGATCTGCAAAGCCCTGCCAAGCTCGATAAACGTGCTGGTGTAGTCCAGGCTCTCCTGGCGCATCTGCTCCAGCAAGTCATCCATGAGTTGCTGATCGTCGGTATTTGTGTCTGTCAGGCCGAGTTTCGCGCCCATCATCACACCCCACGCCTTGAGATAAAGCGGCTTGAACGCATGAATCGCCGCCTCGGCCATTTCGACCGCTCGATCCGCATCCTGATCGATCTGTGGCAGCAACGCTTCTGCCAGTCGGGCCAGGTTCCATTGAGCCATCGCGGGCTGATTGGCGTAGGCATATCGACCACTATGATCAATCGAACTGAAAACGGTCTTGGGGTCGTATTGATCCATGAACGCACAGGGCCCATAGTCAATCGTCTCGCCAGAAATGGTCATGTTGTCCGTATTCATGACCCCATGAATGAAGCCCACGCGCATCCAGTGCACCACCAGATCGACCTGCCTTTGAATCACTGCCTCAAGTAAAGCCAGCGCCTTGTTATCTGCATCCAGCAGGTACGGATCGTGTCGTGCCAGTGCGTAATCGATCAGGGCAGAAAGCGCCGCCGGATCCTGTCGGGCTGCTGCGTACTGAAAGGTTCCGACCCGCAGATGGCTTGAAGCCACCCGCGTCAAGACCGCACCGTCCAGAACGGTCTCACGCCACACTTTCTCTCCGGTGGTCACCACGGCAAGTGACCGGGTTGTCGGGATACCCAGTGCGTGCATGGCCTCGCTGATCACATATTCCCGGAGCATGGGTCCAAGACCTGCGAGCCCATCGCCCCGTCGGGAAAACGCGGTCGGGCCGGAGCCTTTGAACTGAATGTCCATGCGCCGACCGTCCGGGCACAGATGCTCACCGAGCAAAATGGCACGTCCATCGCCCAGCATGGTGAAGTGACCGAACTGGTGCCCGGCATACGCCTGGGCCAGGGGCTTGGCCTGCTCAGGCAAAACATTACCCGAGAGCAGTTCAGCCAGATGCTCGGAACCAACCCCCCTGGCATCCAGACCCATGGCATCGGCCAGCGCGTGATTGAAGATCACGAGGCGGGCATGCGCTGTGCGCTTGGGCGCTTGCTCAGCGTAAAACACGCTGGGTAGCCGGGCGTAGCTATGATCAAACTGCCATTTCAAGGTGGTCATGGGTAGTGCTTCCGTACAGGAGTATGAGACGAATTGTCACTCATGCAGGGCTTTTGACCGGTAAAAACCCGCCCTTATGTGCTGGCAAGCGCGCCTGGCCTCATCAAAACTCACCCACTCATTCAGACCGGGTCTAACGAAATATTCAGTCGGGTCCCTTTGACCACAATACCACCCCTTTTGCCTGGCTCAACACTACCGTAACGCTGGGCAAACGACGCAGGCAAAGATCGCCCCTGGGCGGGAGCCAGCCAGAGACGGAACAGATGACGTTTGCGCTCGGGCTCAGGCCAGTCCTCAAAATCCGTCCGGGCATGCAAGATCTGGTGGTTGTGGATGAACTGCATGTCGCCGGGTTCAAACGCCATCGACATATTGAGCGATTCGTCGTTGGTCAGGACATCGAGATAATCGATGGCCTCATGCTCCAGATCAGTGAGACGCCTGGCCTGCGGAAAATTCTGTTGTGCACTACGGATGTACTGTCCGGCATAGATGGTGCTGAGCAAACCCTCATGCCAGTTAAACACAGGCAAATCGAACCAGGGCAACATACCTTCCGGCACTTCTCCTCGTCGATCGGTCGGCATCGGTGTGAACAGTGCGGTCGCGAGATCCGCACGCGTCTCCATCATTTTGTTGTAGATCGACACGGAGCTCACGAGACGACTCTGACCGCCTGTTTTTGACGTCTTGAGTGAAAGCAGGCCCACGATATCGCAAGAGTCGGTGTGATAGGCCAAGGCTCTGTTGGTCTGGTAGTACCGGGTATTGGCATCGTTGATGTCACGCCCAATGTCGCGCACATGTCCAAGCAGATGACCCTTCGCGTTCTGTGAGCGAAATGCACCAAGATACGAGCCGATCCCCAGAAAACCAATCGCACAGCCCTCCTGATCGAGTTGCTGAACCGGAAATCCGCGAATCAAGACAAATCCACGCCCGTGCAGCAGGTCACCCAGAATCGACTCAAGCTTGGCTGAGAGCCGCTCGAGTACAAAAGTCTTTGGCGATATCTCATCAAATGCCAGGCCGCTGGACCGGAACTGTTCAATCGCGGTCAGAATCTCGTTGACATCGCCAGAATCCAGCTGGCATATCCAGTCGGTTCGCCTCGACAGGTCGGGCCCCAGCCAGGCAGAAGGACCTTCGATTCTCGGTGGACACTGCGTGTGGGCTTCTTTCATTTCCCGGAAACTCTCGTTCAAATACGGTGAGATGAACTGTATCCGAAATTCTTGATGATCAAACGATGTGAGGCTGGAACTTTTAGCAGCCAGTCCCTCATCGCGTCACACAGGTTTGATCGTCCAGGACGGTGCCCTGAAATCAAAAACTCCCACCAAAAAAATTGCCGACCGGAGTCGTTAAACTCCAGATCGGCAATCTGATGATGCAAAATACTCAGAATGTGAATTATCCCGCAAGACC
>CAZBIN010000039.1:0-17610 GCA_964491995.1 uncultured Orrella sp. | reverse complement strand
GCGGCGCATGAACGTGGTGCGGGCGCTGCGCTTTCCGTGCTTGGATATCGGGTTGCCATGCTGGTCTCGGGGGGCTTTGCGCTGATTCTGGCAGATCAATGGGTTGGCTGGTCCAACATGTACTCCTTGATGGGTGGGCTCATGCTGCTCACCACACTGGCGACGGTCTGGGCCCCTGAGCCGTCCAATCCCGGCAAGCCGCCCATATCCCTGGAAGTGGCCATTACCGCACCTCTGGGCGAGTTTTTCAGGAGACCCGAAGCGTGGACATTGCTGCTACTGATCGTGCTCTACAAGCTCGGTGATGCCTTTGCCGGGGCGCTGTCAACAACCTTTCTGATTCGTGGCGCGGGTTTCAGTCCCACAGAGGTGGGTACGGTCAATAAAGTCCTCGGACTCAGTGCAACGATCTTTGGGGCGCTGTTTGGTGGTGCCTTGATGGCGCGCCTGGGACTGTTCAAGTCATTGCTGATTTTTGGTTTATTGCAGGCGGTCTCGAACCTGGGCTACTGGGTCATTGCAGTGGCACCTCACAATGTCTGGATCATGGCGCTCGGTGTTTCGCTGGAGAACCTGTGCGGTGGCATGGGAACCGCAGCTTTCGTGGCGCTTCTCATGGGACTGTGTCGTCAGGAGTTCTCTGCAACCCAGTTTGCCTTGCTGTCTGCGCTGTCAGCGGTTGGCAGAACCTATCTGGCAGGTCCGTTGACACCGCCACTGGTCGAATCACTGGGTTGGCCAGGGTTTTTCCTGGTGACCGTCTTGATTGCACTGCCGGGGATATGGCTGCTGTGGGTGCGTCGCAGAGATATTGAACGCATTGATACTGCAGGCGTTGGATAAGCCGCGGGTTAAATCACGTAGAAACAGATGTTTCAGTTGTAATCAACCCGTGGTGCAGCATGCCGCTACTGCCCCTTCGGGCAAGGCAGCGGCATCGAAGCACAAGATCAGTCGCGGCGAGCACGCACGATCATGACGTCACAGCGCAGCAGGGTCAGCAGCTGCTCTGCAATGCTGCCCATCGCCGTTTTGAGAATCCCGGTGGCGCCATGGGTGCCAAGAACGACAAGCTCGATCTTCTGGTCCTGGACAAACTTTGGAATGGATTGTCCCGGTGCACCATACTCAACCACGACCTCGGGGGCCGACGTTTGTTTGACTTTGGGCGTCTGCTCGAGAAACTCCCGGGTCTGGCGCTGCAAGTGACGGGTGGTTTCCTGAATGGTTGCATCATCCAGGGTTCGCACGCCCCCGACTTCGTCAAAGCTGTGATACACCGTGATTTTCTGGTGAGGCACCAGATCAATGGCGGCTTCAAGCGCATATCGCGAGCTTTCAGAGAAATCCGTGCCCACGAGGATGTGATGGTATGAATCGAACGGCCTGTGGCGTACCACCAGCAATGGGGTCTCGCACTGGCGTGCCAGACGTTCAACGGTGCTGCCCAGCATGATGCGACCCAGTGACTCGTCACGAGCGGTTCCCGATACGATCAGGGAGCACTGGTTGGCCGATGCCACCTCATTGATGATTTCGACCGGATAGCCAATTTCCACTTTGACTTCGAGTTCGACATCGGCATCTTTCAGGTCGCTGAGCAACCGTTGCTCAGCGACTTTCTGATGTTCTTTTTGCGCGATGTTCCAGGAAGGCAGGATCAGCTTGCTCAGAAACGATGGTTCAATGACATGCAAGGCGATCAGCTTGACCTTGTGCTGCCGGGCCAGGCTCACGGCTCGGTCCAGAGCACGGTCGCAACGAGCGCTCAGGTCGGTGATAAGAAGAACCGGGCCCTTGAGGGCGGTTGATTGAGAAGCCATACAGTCTCCGAAACAGGCTTGAGTCGATACTCGGTGGGATCAACAGAAAAAACGAACATACCGCAATGATAAATCACTCGCTCTAATGGTCTGGTTTTAGATCAGGAATCTGCCATTCGTAATCGATCGTCAAGGGGGCGTGGTCTGAGAAACGCTCATCTTTGTAGATGATCGGACGTGATGCCCTGGCGGCAATTCCGGGTGTGGCGATCTGGTAATCGATGCGCCAGCCGACGTTCTTGGCCCAAGCCTGGCCGCGGTTGCTCCACCAGGTGTATTGCTCGGCTGCCGGTTCAAGCTGGCGAAACACATCGACCAGACCTATATCGTTAAATACATGATCCAGCCAGGCACGCTCTTCCGGTAAAAAACCGGAATTCTTGCGGTTGCCACGCCAGTTCTTCAGATCAATTTCCTTGTGTGCGATGTTCCAGTCGCCGCAAATAATCAGCTCCTGGCCCGTCTGCCGGTACTCCTGCATTCTTTGCTCGAGCCAGGGGGCAAACTCTGCCAGAAACCGCATTTTGACGGCTTGACGCTCCTCGCCACTCGAGCCAGAAGGAAGATACACGCTGCCCACGGTCAAGCCTGGCCAGCGAGCCACGATCAAACGTCCTTCCTGATCGAAATCGGTCACACCAATCCCGTGCTCGATGCGCCCGGCCAGACCGTTGAGGTAGAGTCCCACACCGCTGTAGCCCTTCTTTTGCGCATGATGAAAGTGTCCCTCGTAAGTCAGGGGACTGCGCAGGGAAGCGTCAAGATCCTCGGCATGGGCCTTGATCTCCTGCAGACAGACAACGTCAGCCTGGTTGCTATGGAGCCAGTCGGCCAGTCCTTTGCGAAAGGCGCTGCGCAGGCCATTGACGTTTAACGAAGTCACTCGAAGCAAAGAGCTCTCCTTGAATGAGATAATAGACACTCTGACAAACCACTGACATGCGACTGCTCAATGACTAGCAAATCACAACCCCGCGACGGCGATGCGTCCGACCTTGCGACATTTGACCGTGAAACATTCGTCCGTTTTGCGCTCGACGAAGGGGTGTTGAAGTTTGGCCGGTTTCTAACCAAATCCGGACGTTACAGCCCTTACTTCTTTAATGCCGGCCTGTTCAATACGGGTGCCAGTGTCGGTCGCCTGGGGCAATTTTACGCACATGCCTTGCTGCAGTCCGGAATACCTTTCGATATGCTGTTCGGCCCCGCCTACAAGGGAATTCCGCTGGTCACGACGACATCTGTGGCATTGGCCCAGAGTGCCCAAGGCAAAGACGCCAATCCGGTTCCGTTTGCATTTAACCGCAAGGAAGCCAAGGACCACGGGGAGGGTGGCGTTCTGGTGGGAGCACCGATCAAAGGCCGGGTCGTGATTGTCGATGATGTCATCACCGCCGGCACGTCAGTGCGCGAGTCGGTGGACATTATTCGCGCAGAAGGCGCTGAACCTGTTGGCGTATTGATCGCACTCGACCGGATGGAGCGCGCCGGTCCCGACGATGCCCTCTCATCCGGCTCTGCAGTCCAGGATGTTGAGCAGCGCTACGGACTGCCCGTGGTCGCAATTGCAGACTTGAACGACATCCTCTCTTTGTTGCGAACCAACGGGGCGTTAAGCGAGCACGAACAAGCTGTGCTGGAATACCGTCGCCGTTACGGCATCGAGTCCTGATCAAGGAGTCTTGATCCCTGTGCCTCGAAAGATCAGGCTCGATACACCTGTCCCGCTTTCAGGCGCCTGCGGTCTTAGCCGTCCAGGCGCTGTTTGAGCACTTCGTTGACCTGAGCCGGATTGGCTTTGCCTTTGGCAAGCTTCATGATCTGCCCCACCAGCGAATTGAAGGCCTTCTGTTTGCCTGCACGGTATTCCTCAACGATGGCAGGATTGCTGGCCAGCACTTCATCGACCATGGCACCGATGGCACCCGTGTCGCTGATTTGCTTGAGGCCTTTTTTCTCGATGATGGCATCCGCATCGGCTTGTGGACCCAACTGCCACATCTCGACAAACACATCGCGTGCAATCTTGTTGGAAATGGTTCCGTCAGCAATGCGCGTGAGCAGTCCAGCCAGCGCCCTGGGTGTCACCGGACAATCCGCCATACTTTTCTCGTCGCGATTGAGCGAGGCGGCAACTTCTCCCATCAGCCAGTTTGCAGCCAGTTTGGCCTGACCTTGAGGCAGTGCAGTGACGAGGTCTTCAAAATACTGTGCCGTGGAACGGTTCTGACAAATCTGCCGGGTGTCTGATTCAGACAGCCCATAAGTGCCTGTCAGGCGTTCAAGCATCTGGCGCGGCAGTTCCGGCATTTCTGAACGGACCTGCTCGATCCACTGTTCAGTGATGACCAGAGGTGGCAGATCCGGATCGGGGAAGTAGCGGTAGTCATGCGCATCTTCCTTGCTGCGCATGCTGCGGGTTTCGTCTTTGTCGGCATCGTACAGCCTGGTTTCCTGAATGATCCTGCCGCCACTCTCGAGCACATCGATCTGGCGTTCGACCTCAAACAGAATGGCACGTTCAAGGAAGCGAAACGAGTTCACGTTCTTGGTTTCTGTGCGGGTTCCAAACTCCTTCTGACCCACGGGGCGCACCGAGACGTTGGCGTCAATACGAAACGACCCTTCCTGCATGTTGCCATCACAAATGCCCAGCCACACCACCAGCGAGTGCAGTGCCTTGGCGTAGGCAACAGCCTGTGCAGCGGATCGCATGTTGGGTTCAGAAACGATCTCCAGCAACGGGGTGCCCGCCCGGTTCAGGTCAATGCCTGATGAGGGTAGGCCCCGCGCGTCCGTGAAGTTCTCGTGAATCGACTTGCCTGCGTCCTCTTCCAGGTGCGCTCGAGTCAGTTCAAACTGGTAAGGTGTTGAGTCGACCATGCACTCGATGATGCCGCCGCTCACGACCGGGATCTCGAACTGGCTGATTTGATAATTTTTGGGTAGATCAGGGTAAAAGTAGTTTTTTCGGGCAAACACGGAGCGCGGGGCAATCTGTGCGTTGACTGCCAGTCCGAAGCGAATGGCACATTCCACCGCCGATCGATTCAGAACGGGCAGTGTGCCAGGCAAAGCCATATCGACTTCGTTGGCCTGCGTGTTGGGGCTTGCGCCGTAACGTGTCGAACTTGCAGAAAAAATCTTGCTTTGAGTAGCCAGTTGGACGTGGGTCTCGAGGCCGATGACAACTTCCCAATTCATTTCGCTTCTCCCACGCGGCGCTGATGCCAGTCAGTGACCTTCTGGAACTGGGATGCGGTGGCGAGCAAACGCGCCTCATCAAAATATGATCCAATCAAGTGCAGGCCAACAGGCAATGACTGACCGCGATGTCCCTTGGCGAAACCGCAAGGAACAGACATGGCGGGAAGGCCAGCCAGGTTGACGCCGAGGGTGTAAATGTCGCCAAGCCACTCTGCGGTAGGATCCTGGGTCTTGCTTCCGATGGCGGGTGCAACGGTCGGGCTGACGGGGCCGACAATCACGTCGCAGTCCTCGGTCAGTGCACGATTGAAATCCAGCGCAATCATCCGGCGCAGTTTTTGAGCTTGCAGGTAGTAGGCATCGTAATAGCCATGAGACAGCACATAGGTTCCGATCATGATGCGTTTTCTGACTTCATCGCCAAATCCTTCAGCGCGTGAGCGAGCCTGCATCTGCTCAAGGTCTTCGTAATTTTCGGTGCGGTGACCGAAACGCACGGCATCGTAGCGGGCCAGATTGCTCGACGCCTCGGCGGGGGCAATTACGTAATAAGCCGGTATGCAGAGGCGGGTGTTCGGCAGTGAAATGTCGACGCGGGTCGCGCCAAGGCGAGTCAGCTGATCGATCCCTTCCTGGACCGCAGCGGCCACGCCTTCATCGAGGCCTTCACCAAAATACTCTCGCGGCACACCGATTCTCAGGCCTTTGAGAGGCAGGGTCTTGTCGGCGCAATCAACCATCGCCTGATAGCCCGCGAGAATCCGGCCCGGCGCGTTGTCCTGACCAAGGCAGGTCTGCACCGAGGTTGCATCTTTGGTGTCGAAGCCGCTGATTGTGTCCACCAGCAGCGCAAGATCTTCTGCACTTCTTGCCAGCACCCCGGCCTGGTCCAGACTGGATGCATAAGCGATCATGCCGTAACGCGAGACCACACCGTAGGTTGGGCGGATTCCGCTGATCCCGCAAAAAGAGGCGGGCTGCCTGACCGATCCACCCGTGTCGGTACCCGTGGCGGCTATCGCCAGCCCGGCTGCAACTGCAGCAGCCGATCCCCCGGAGGATCCACCAGGCACAACGTCCATGTCCCACGGGTTGTGGACGGGGCCAAACGCGCTGTGTTCGTTGCCTGAACCCATCCCGAACTCGTCGCAGCTGACTTTTCCGAGGCAAACCGTTCTGGCATTCTGCAACGCCTGGACGACGGTGGCATCAAAAGGACTGACATATTGCTCGAGCATCTTGCTGCCAGCGGTGGTGCGCCATCCCTGGGTGACAAACAGGTCCTTGTGCACGATCGGGATGCCGGCCAGTGCGCTCTCAGGATTGTCGCTGCGCCAGGCATCGGCCTGCTCTGCCTGTTGAATACTCAGATCGGCCTTGATGTCGACAAACGCGTTGAGTTCGCTGTGAGTGGTGATGTCGCGCAGCAACTGCTGTGTCAGCTCGAGGGCGCTGAGTTTGCGGGCACGCAGTGCGGCGCTGAGGTCCCGGATGCCGCCAAAAGAATCTAAAACTGTGGTCATGGTTTACTCGATGACTCGCGGCACGAGGAACAGGCCGTCATGTTGTGCCGGCGCGTTGGACATCAGGCGAGCGCGGGTGGTCTCGTTGGCCGTGGGCAGAGCCGCATCGTCGCGCAGGCGTAATGCGATGCCTTCAAGCGCCGAAAGCGGGTGGGTGAGAGGTTCTATGCCCGAGGTATCGACGGATTGAAGCTGTTCGATGACGTTGAGCACTTGATTGAGTTCCGACTGCATTGACAGGGACTGTGTTTCGGTCAGTTCCAGTCTGGCGAGTCTGGCGATACGCGCCACGTCGTCTGTTGTCAGTGCCATAGCTCTTGGAAAAGATGGGAGGGAATTTCGGGGGAAGGCATTCATGCGAACCGGGCGAAATGCTTAGCGCCGTCAAGCAATAAGCGATTTCCAACAGATTATAAGTTATCATAACTGGCTACGAGCTGGGCTTGAGTGCTCTCCGGTTGATGCTGGGCGCGGACAAGGGAGTTTGTCTCTTTGTCGTTGTGCCATTAGCTCCCGGGGTTTGTCGCTGTAGCCCCCTTCCCCTCCCCATATTTACTGGCTTTCTTGCATGTTTGGATTCCTCCGTAGCTATTTCTCCAGCGATATGGCGATTGACCTGGGTACGGCCAATACGCTGATTTACGTTCGTGGCAAAGGGATCGTGCTCGACGAGCCGTCCGTGGTCGCGATCCGGCATGAAGGTGGTGCTGGTGGACGCCGTATCATTCAGGCTGTCGGGCGGGAGGCCAAGCAGATGCTGGGTCGTGTCCCCGGCAACATCGAGGCGATCCGCCCGATGAAAGACGGGGTGATCGCGGACTTTACGGTGACCGAGCAGATGCTCAAGCAGTTCATCCGCATGGTGCATCCCCGTAACATGCTCGCCCCGAGTCCACGTATCATCGTGTGTGTGCCGTGTGGCTCCACTCAGGTTGAGCGGCGCGCGATCCGTGAGTCGGCGCTCGGTGCGGGTGCCAGTCAGGTCTACCTGATCGAAGAGCCGATGGCTGCGGCGATTGGAGCCGGTCTTAACGTTTCGGACGCCAGTGGCTCAATGGTGGTTGACATTGGCGGTGGCACCACCGAAGTTGCGGTTATCTCGCTGGGCGGCATGGTCTATAAAGGCTCGGTCAGGGTCGGTGGTGACAAGTTCGACGAGGCGATCGTCAACTATATCCGTCGTAACTACGGCATGTTGATTGGTGAGCCGACCGCCGAACTGATCAAGAAAGAGATCGGGTCTGCTTTTCCGGGTTCGGAAGTGCGCGAGATTGAAGTCAAGGGACGCAACCTTGCCGAGGGTGTGCCGCGCAGTTTCACTGTTTCATCCAATGAGATTCTCGAGTCTCTGACCGACCCTCTGAACCAGATCGTCTCTGCGGTCAAGATCGCCCTGGAAAACACGCCGCCCGAGCTTGGCGCAGACATCACAGACAAGGGCATTGCCCTGACCGGTGGTGGTGCATTGCTGACCGATCTGGATCGGTTGCTTCAGGAGGAGACCGGATTGCCAGTGGTGGTTGCCGAAGATCCCCTGACCTGCGTGGTACGCGGTTGCGGTGATGCGCTTGAGCATCTGGAGCAGCTCGGCGCCATCTTTATTGACGACTGATCTGTTCGATCCGGTTTCGCATGTTCCTGCTTTTCTTGATGGAAAGTAGCGGGCCTGCCTGAGGAATACCCATGTCAGCAGCGGTCAATCTCGAGCTTTTCAGGCGCAGGGTGCCGGCAGAGGTCAAACTTGTGCTGCTGGTCATCCTGTCTGCCGTTCTGCTGGTTCTGGACGCGCACTCGCATTATCTCGAGCCGGTGCGCAAGGGCTTAAACGTTGCGCTCTATCCGTTTCAGCGCGTCGTGATGCTACCCGGGGACGCGGTGGTTCTGGTGCAAGACTACACAAACGCCGCAGCGCTGCTTCGCGAAGAGAGCGAAGCGCTGCAGCGCCAGCGCATCGAGCTTGCCCAGGTGATTGCCAATGCCGGGCAGCTCGCCACAGAGAATGCCCAGTTGCGACGTCTCATGGGTGTGGTGGATGGCAAGCCCACCCATCCGACCGTGGTGGTTCAGGTTCTTTACGAGCCGGCGACACCGTTCAGGCGCAGACTGGTTTTTAACAAAGGCAGTCGCGATGGCATCGAACCCGGTATGCCGATTATCGATGAGGGCGGTTTGGTGGGTCAGGTGATCCGTGTGACACCGTTTACCTCAGAAGCAGCACTTCTGACAGACGAGCAACTGGCCGTCCCGGTGCAGATCCTGAGAAACGGGTTGCGACTGATTGCCTTTGGTTCGCCAGCCAATGGCAAGGTTGAGGTGCGATATTTTTCTTCAGACGCCGATATTCGTAAAAGCGACGTGCTTGTCACAAGCGGTATCGGGGGGGCTTTCCCGTCCGGCATTTCGGTTGGCACTGTCGAGTCGGTCGAGCGAGATTCCTCTTCCGGATTTGCCAAAGCCGTGGCTCAACCCACTTCTCATCCCGAGCGGTATCGTCACTTCCTGATTCTCAAAGTCCCATCCGGGCTCTCGGAGATGGGGGCAGGAGTCCTGTCAGAGCAAGCTCTGCCGCCGGAGCCTGAAACAGGAGGTGCAGTCGATGCAACAACGCCGGCACACTGAGAATTCCGCCCGACTGCTCAAGACCCAGGGTGTCGGGGGTGACGCCATCGGTCAACGGGCGGACGCACGACTGGTATGGGGTTCCATCATGCTGGTGTTCCTGCTGTCGTTGCTGCCTTGGCGTCTCATGGATGCTGCGCCGGACCTTTTAATGCTGGTGCTGGCATTCTGGTCCGTTCATGAATCAAGACGGGTCGGCATGCTGACGGGGTTCGTGCTGGGGTTGCTGATAGACGTGCATGATGGCGGACCGCTGGGTCAGTATGCATTGACTTATGTGCTGGCCTGTTATGGCGCAGTGATCCTGCACCGCCGTTTGCTGCGGTTTGACCTCTGGAGCCAGGCGCTGCACATGCTGCTGGTGTTTCTGGTCGCCCGGTCTGTCACGATCCTGATTGCAGCATGGCTCACCGGAACATGGCCCGGCTGGTGGTGGGGCGTTGGCGTGCTGGTGGCCAGTGCTTTGTGGGTCCCTGTGGGATGGTTGCTGCTGTTGCCGAGCCACCGCCTTGATGATGTGAACTCTGAAGTCGGATGATGGTCCTAAAGCGCTATGTTTGATTTCAAATCAGCTGCGCAGCGAGAACGTGGTCGCTTCCTGTTGCGGGCCTGGGTGGCCGGCAGCATTGTGCTGCTTGCGTTCGCGGCCATTGGTGCGCGACTCTGGGTGTTGCAGGTCCAAGAGCACGAGGGACTGTTGCAGCGGGCCGACCGCAATCGAACCGCGGTCGTTCCGATCGCACCTCGTCGTGGTGAAATCGTTGACCGGAACGGCGAAGTACTCGCTCGCAACTATCTGAGCTATACCCTGGATGTCGTGCCTGCTGAAGTCGGCAACATGGACCAGACGCTGGAGGCTTTGTCCAAAGTGATTTCGCTGCCTGCCATGACAGTGCGTCGCTTCAAGCGCCGCGTCGCGGATGCGGGTCGCTACAGCGAGGTGATGCTGCGAAATGATCTGACGGACATTGAAGGCGCATATTTTGCGGCACAGGCGTTTCGTTTCCCCGGGATAAAGCTCAAAGCCAGGTGGGTCAGGCAGTATCCGCAGAAAGAAAGCGCTTCGCATGTTGTCGGTTATGTGGGACGTATTTCCGAGGCGGATCTTCATGTACTGGATGCCAAGGGCACTCTGGGTAACTATCGCGGTACGGACATTATTGGCAAGCAAGGGGTGGAGCGCTCCTGGGAATCAAGTCTGCATGGCCAGACCGGCATTGAGTCTCTTGAGGTGACTGCTCGCGGTGAGCCGATGCGAACCTTGCACCGGATTGACCCGGAGCCTGGACATGATTTGATTCTCTCGCTCGACATGCGTTTGCAGCGAATCGCCGAGCAGGCGTTTGAAGGCAAACGCGGGGCGCTGGTGGCGATCGATCCGAACAACGGACAGATTCTGGCGTATGTGTCGCAGCCGTCGTTTGACCCGAACTTGTTCGTTGGCGGGATTGATCACGAGAGCTGGCGCGAACTCAATGAATCAGAGGACGTGCCGTTGCTCAACCGGCCTTTGACCGGCACCTACCCGATTGGCTCGACCTACAAGCCGTTTGTGGCGCTCGCCGCGCTTGAGCTGGGCAAGCGCGAGATCAATACCCGTGTCTACGACCCGGGCTATTTCGAGATGGCCAATCAGCGGTTTCGCAATGCAGGATCGGTTGCCTATGGCCACGTTGACCTGCACAAATCGATTGTGGTTTCGTCTGATACCTACTACTACTCGCTGGCCCCCGAGATCGGTATTGACGCATTGCATGACTACATGAAGCCATTCGGCTTTGGGCAGCGCACAGGCATCGATCTGGACGGTGAGCGTACCGGGGTTCTACCCTCGACGGACTGGAAGCGCACCGCCTTCAAAAAGCCCGAGCAGCAGCGCTGGTATGGTGGCGAAACGGTTTCTGCTGTGATCGGGCAGGGCTACAACGCGTTTACGATTCTGCAGCTTGCACAGGCGACAACCATGATTGCCAATGGGGGGCGGTATTTCCGTCCCCATCTGGTCACGGCAGTGCAGGATCGTCATGGCCAGATTCGCACCGTCGAGAATCCAGAGCCTGAACATGTGGTTGATATCGCGCCCAAGAATCTCGAGGCGGTGCGTCGTGCACTGGTTGACGTCACCCGGGTTGGAACGGCCAGAAGAGCTTTTGCCGGTGCACCCTACGCGGCCGCAGGAAAGACCGGCACCGCCCAGCTGTTCAACCTGAAAGGCAGCAAATACAGAAAAGACTCGGTCGATGAGCGTTTGCGGGATCACTCACTTTTCATGGGGTATGCCCCTGCAGAAAAACCCACCATTGCCATGGCGATTCTGGTCGAGAACGGCGGCTGGGGCAGTGAGGCGGCCGCACCGATTGCCCGGCGAGTGATGGATGCCTGGCTCCTCAAGCCCGAGACGGTCGCGCTTGGTGGCAAGCCATGATCAGTCTCTTTAACGCTTTTCTGAGGGTTTTCAGGGCGATTGACTGGCCGCTGATGTTGTTGCTTGGCTTGCTCTCGTTTATCGGGTTGCTGGTGATGCACTCTGCGGTTGGTGGCACAGACTGGCGCTATGCCGACCAGAGTCGTTATTTCGTCTACGCACTGATTGTCATGTGGGTGGTGGCTCTGATTCCGCCAGCCTGGTTTGCGCGACTCTCGCCGGCCGGATACGTTGTCGGTCTCTGCCTTTTGCTGGCGGTCGAGTTGGTCGGTGAAACCAGCAAGGGTGCGACGCGCTGGCTCGATCTGGGCTTTGTCCGGCTGCAACCCTCGGAGCTGATGAAAATTGCGCTGCCGATGGCGCTTGCGTGGTATTTTCAGCGACGCGAAGGCAAGGTTGTCTGGTACGACTTCCTGGTGGTTGGTGTTGCCATTCTGGTTCCGTTCATGCTGATCGTTCGCCAGCCAGATCTCGGGACGGCATTGCTGGTCGTGTTGTCCGGGTTCTTTGTGATGTACTTTGCGGGCTTGAGCTTCAAGCTGCTTGTGCCGATTGCCGTGGTAGGTGTCATGGGTATCGGTCTTGTGGTGGTCAATCAAGAACTGCTGTGTGATCCACAGACCGACTGGGTGGTTCTGCATGATTATCAGAAGGGGCGCGTCTGTACTTTGCTCGATCCAACCCGCGACCCCCTTGGCAAGGGCTTCCACACGATACAGTCGACGATTGCGGTGGGCTCGGGGGGGCTTTACGGGCGCGGGTATATGAATGGAACCCAGGCGCAACTCGACTTCATCCCTGAGCGTACGACGGACTTCATATTTGCCGTGTTTGCCGAAGAGTTTGGTCTTTTCGGGGCACTGTCTCTGTTGTTTCTGTTTGCCTTGCTGATTGTGCGCGGCCTGTTTATCGCTTCAAGAGCGGGGAACACTTACGGCAGACTGCTGGCTGGCAGTTTGTCCATGATTATTTTTATCTATGTCTTTGTAAATATTGCAATGGTTATTGGCCTTTTACCGGTGGTGGGCGTGCCTTTGCCGCTCTTTAGCTACGGCGGCACGGCCTTGTTGACACTGGCTGTCGCGGTCGGCTTGCTTATGGGTGTGAGCAGTTACCCGACCAAACCCGCAACCCGAAAACCCTAGCGGGTTTTATGCGTGCAGGCACGCTTCAACCAGCGGCAGGATAGGCGCCGGAATGCCATATCTGGCCATCGTGTGTTGATCAACCCAGGCGTAGTTTGCATCGAGATTCGTCCCAAGGCGGGCAACATCAAAAGATGCGGGCAGATCCACTCGCCACGGGTTGAGGATCATCCGGAAATGCGTCAGATCGTGTGCGAATGTTGCCATTTTCCGGAGAGCGCTTTCTGGCTGCATGATCTCTGTTGACCAGTCCTGCAGCAAGGCTTGTTTTGAATCTGACGCCGGCAGACTCCACAGACTTGCCCAGATTCCCTTGCCGGGACGTCTGACCAGCAGCACGCTGCCTGACCTGACGATCAATAGCAGGTGCATGTCGCGTTCCGGGCGGGCACGCCGTGCGCGAGGGGCGGGCAGCAAGCTCACACGGTCGGTCTTCAGCGCACAGCATCCTGCCCTGATGGGACAGGCATTGCAATCGGGACGACCTCTTGTGCACACGGTTGCCCCGAGGTCCATCAACCCTTGTGTGTAGCGCTGCATGCTGTCGGGTTCGCGGGCAATCTGAGCAGTGTCAGGCAGCGCCAGTTGCGCCACCTCCCAGAGCACTTTGAGTGTTGACCCGAGTCCAGGGTCGCCTTCGACTCCGAAGTATCGGCAGAACACCCTGCGCACATTGCCATCCAGAATCGCCGATCGCTCACCAAAACAGAAAGCCGCAATCGCAGCCGCGGTTGAGCGACCAATGCCAGGCAGGGTTTCGAGCGCCTGACTCGAATCTGGAAACTGACCTGACCACTTTTCCATGACAGCACGTGCGCAGGCATGCAGATTCCTTGCACGACTGTAATAACCCAGTCCGGCCCATTGAGCGATCACCTCATCGAGCGACGCTTGTGCCAGTGCCTGCACGTTCGGGAAGGCTTGGAGAAACCTTGCGTAATAGGGCAAGACGGTGGCAACCTGGGTCTGCTGCAGCATAACCTCCGAGAGCCATACCCGATAGGGATCGCGCGTGCTTTGCCAGGGCAGTTCGTTGCGACCGTGCACGCGCTGCCACTGGATGACTGCGGGTGCAATCAGGGATGCGAACTGAGAGATATCTGGCATGGGGCTTAGAACCGGGTGCTGCGAGTGACCGACCATCGAGCCGAGAAGGCGCCCAGAAGCGATGCACAGACAAGATATGCGGCAAGTAACAGCGGGTGTGGCATCTGTAGACTGAACATGGCATCGTAGGTCTTGGCCAGGTTACCGATGGCGCTGTTTAAGGGGCCGAGAAACAAGCCTGTCAGCGTCATGGCGATCAGCGTGGCCAAGGCACAGGTCGATGCACCCTGATAGAGGAACGGACGCCGCACGAACGCTTCGGTGGCACCGACCAGTCTGGCCACTGCGATTTCGTCACGCTGCGACAGTGCCTGCATTCGAACCGTGTTGAACACCGCGCTCAAGACAACCAGTGCGACGATCAGCGTGATCAGGAGTAACCCGATGCGTCCCAGACGAAGCAGCGCTTCAAGTCGTTTGACCCACACACTGTCGAGTTGAACAAAGGCCACAGCATCCCATGTTTGCCACTCACGAGCCAGACCATTGGCAATCTGTGCCAGATTCTCGTCTGCTTTGAGGTGTACAACAATTGCGTCGGGCAAGGGGTTTTCGTTGAGCACCTTGAGCGCCTGCTGCCATGCGGCATTGCCCTGCAGACTGTGCATGGCCTGCGTCTTGTCGACAAACTTGATGTTGCTGATCGCCGGATCGTTTGATTCACGAATCCGGCTCTCAACCGCTCTACCCATCTCCGTGGTGGCTTTTGGCTTCATAAAGACCGTCAATGCAGGATCGGCCGAGACTTCTTTGCTCAGTGGCTGCACGGAAATGAGCACGGATGCCCCAAGCAGAGGCAAGGTCAGGATCAGCGAGAGGACCGCCAGGTTCGAGAGAAACGAGAACGGTTGCAGCGCGATGCGTCGCATGGTGACTGCGAGCGCGTAGTGGTGATGTTGCAGCCAGCGTCTCATGTCGACCTCCGGACAGGAAAATCTCTCAGGCGACCAGGTTCGATCACCAGCACTCGATGTGCGAACTCTGCCATCAAGTCTTCATCATGGGTCGCAACCAGTGTCGTCACGCCGACCTGATTGAAGTCACGAAACACGCTCATGACTTTTCTGGCGGTCTCCCGATCCAGGTTCGCGGTCGGTTCATCTGCGATCAGTAAAGAGGGCCGGTTCACAATCGCACGGGCGATCGCCAGACGTTGCTGTTCGCCTCCAGAAAGTGCCATGGGGTTGGCGCGCTCCTTCTCGGATAGCCCGACTTTTTGCAAGGCTGCGCGAGCGCGGCTCACGGCCGTGTTGTGGGGGTGGCCTGCGACGGCCAGTGGCAACATGACATTGTCGATGGCGCTGCGGTCATATAGAAGGTGGGTATCCTGAAGAATGACGCCAACGGCTCGTCTCAGGTAAGGCTTGGCACGTGCTGTGAGCTGATCAAGTCTCTGCCCGTTGACCTCGATACGGCCTCGGGATGGAGGCTCAAGACCTGCGACGAGCTTGAGCAAGGTCGATTTGCCCGCGCCAGATGGGCCCGCCACAAACACAAACTCACCCGCAGTCACGGAAAATGATACGTCCTGCAGGATGACGTGATCAGCTGCATAAGATTTGAATACGTGCGAGAACTCGATCATCGTGGCTGTAATGTGGTTTGGATAGCGGTTGAAAGGATACACATTTCTAATATCCCCGCGAGAGATGACTGTCGTTGGCCTGAATATTGCTTGTACAGGACTGTCTGGGTCTGAGGATTGCTTAAAGGGAATACCCTCATGCGGTTCATACATTCCTGAGGATACTATCTTAGTGCGTTTGGGATCGTCCCCGAAAGGCCGATTCCTTGATCCAGCTAAGTTCATTAACGACGGAGATCAATATGAAAGGACTGAAACTCGCAGCTGCGACAGCCGCCCTGGTTGCCTTGAGCGGAACTGCAAGTGCGGGGCCGACGTTTGACGCGGTCAAGCAGAAAGGATTTGTCCAGTGTGGTGTATCGACCGGTATCCCGGGCTTTTCCAACCCAAATAGTCAGGGCCAGTGGTCCGGCATTGACGTCGATATGTGCCGTGCTGTCGCTGCAGCCATGTTTAACGACGCCTCGAAATTCAAAGTCACACCCCTGACACCTGTGCAGCGATTTACCGCGCTGCAGTCAGGCGAGATTGACGTGCTGACACGGAACACCACCCAGACCTTGACCCGTGACACGACGCTGGGTCTGATTGGAACCGGCGTGAATTTCTATGACGGTCAGGGTGTCATGGTCAAGAAGGATCTGGGTATTAAAAGTGCCAAAGAACTCAACGGCGCAACAATCTGCGTTCAGCCAGGCACCACGACCGAGTTGAACCTGGCTGACTGGTTCCGTGGCAACAAGCTGGCGTTCAAACCTGTCGTGGTGGAAAAACTCGACGAAGTGATCCGTGCGTTTGTGGCCGGTCGCTGCGATGCATTCACCACTGACAAGTCCCAGCTCGCATCGGTTCGTACCACGCTGAACAATCCCGACAGCTACGTCATCATGCCTGAAGATTTTTCCAAGGAACCCTTGGGTCCCATGGTTCGCCAGGGCGATGAGGCATGGTTCAACGTGGTGCGCTGGGCTCTGTTTGCCATGATCGAGGCAGAGGAATATGGCATCACGTCCAAGAACGTCAATGACATGCTCAAGAGCACCGATCCAAACGTGCAGCGCATTCTGGGTGTCACCCCAGGTATGGGCAAGAACCTGGGCGTTGGCGATCAGTGGGCATTCAACATCGTTTCTCAGGTCGGCAACTATGGCGAAGTCTTTGAGCGCAACCTGGGTAAAGACAGCCCGATGAAGCTCGAAAGAGGGTTGAACGCCACCTGGCGCAATGGTGGTTTGATGTACGGTTGGCCCATTCGCTAAGCTGAGTCCTGTCAATGTCGCAGCGGCTGCTGCGACATTGCTTCCCGGATTTCATTCGACCGATAAAACCAGGGTCCGTCCAGGCGACGGACCCTCGAAAGACGGTGCCCATGAGTCAGTCTACGTTGTCAAGAAAGTCAAGACCTAGCCGCAGAATCTGGAATGATCCCAAGTTTCGCGCGATTGTCTACCAGATCCTGGTGATCGCTGGCGTTGCCGGCGGCATATGGTTTCTGGTCTCCAATACTTTGCACAATCTGTCGATACGCAATATCTCGACAGGTTTTGGTTTCCTTTCGAGGGAAGCAGGATTTGCCATTGGCGAGTCTGTGATCAACTACACGCCTGCCGATACATACTCGCGCGCGCTGTCCGTCGGGCTGCTCAACACCTTGCGTGCTGCGGTCGTCGGGATTGTGTTTGCCACGATACTGGGCACGATTATCGGTATCGCGCGCTTGTCGAGCAACTGGCTCGTTGCCAGGCTGGCCAGTATCTATGTTGAAGTGATGCGCAACATCCCTTTGTTGCTGCAACTGTTCTTCTGGTACGCGATTATCTCCGAGAGTTTTCCGGGGCCGCGCCAAGCCTACCACCCTCTGCCTGGCGTTTTTCTGTCCAATCGGGGTCTCATCTTCCCGACGCTTGAGGGTGGGGGCGTGACGTGGATTCTGGTGGGCTTGTTCCTGGCGATTGTGCTGACGGTGATTCTGGCGAACTGGGCCAGGCGCAGGCAGGATCGCACCGGACAGATTTTTCCGATGTTCCGGTCAGCGACCCTGCTGTTTATTCTTTGTCCGGTGCTGGCCTGGTTTCTGAGTGGAGCCGACCTGACGCTGAGTGTGCCGCAGTTGCGGGGATTCAATTTTCAGGGAGGGATGACACTTACCCCGGAATTTGCCGCGCTGCTTTTAGGG
>CAZBIN010000038.1:13051-17736 GCA_964491995.1 uncultured Orrella sp. | reverse complement strand
GGCACAGGGGGCACGGAGGGCTCCGTACGACAGGCCCACCACCAATAGGCAAGCACCAGCAACAACAATGCCAGCAGACCGAGCAACCACCACAGCCAGACCCATCTGCGGCGGCGTTCAGGCTCGGCTGACGTCAGGGACGCTGCAACGGGGGCAACAAAGGGCACCAGGGGTAGCCCGGGCGTCACTAAAGGTGTCGAGGTGGCTGAAGAACCCGGCGGCAATCCAAGGGCCCCCGGCACACCAGACAGTGCGCTGGTCCAGTAAAGCACCATCGGCTCACCACCGACAACCAGCATCGCCTCTCGAGGCACATGGGCCAGGATGGCAAACAGCCGGTCGGCCTGCTCTGCGGTCAACACTCCTTGCTGCAGACTCTGGGTGATCGCGTGGTGGATCGCAGAGAACCGCTGCTGGACTTTCTCCAGCAACTGCTGCGACTCTGCAGCCGGCAGCGCATCGAGTAGTCTGGGTTGACCTGCAACAGGGCTGTACCACTGCACGGAGTCTGCCTGCGTTCGCATCGGCTCCGGAAACATGGCCACAAAGCTTGGCGGCAGCTTTGTGGCCATGGTTGATACAAGCAACTGCCGGTCTTGCATGAGCTGCTCAAAGACCGCCTGCGGGAACTGCCTCTGTGCAATCCTGTTCATCCGGTGACATCTGCCTCTTGCGTTTGCTCAGCGCACCATGGCCTGCAAGGTCTTGATCTGTTTCTGGACGTTCTGCAGGGCGACTTGCTGTTGTTGTGCTGACGCATTGTTTGGCAGAGCACTCAGACGACTGGCCTCGGCACGCGCTTGTGCGATCTGCTTTGTGAGCAAGGCGTTCTGTCGGGTCTGCTGATCCAGCTCAGAAAGATAACCGTTGAGCGATTGCACCAGACGATCGCGACGCGCCTTTGCAACGGTCAGTCCCTGACTCAGGTCACGACGCTGGGAATCCAGCTGGACCAGAATATCCTGCAATTCCCGATTTCGCGCCTGGGCTTGCGCCAGCTCGGCTTGCTGATCCTGCGCACGAGCCTCATAAGAACCGGAGGCATCACACGAAACCTTGGTAAACAAGTCGGCGGAACGCAGTGCACTCGGGTCACAACCTTGCTTGTCAACCGTGCAGCCCAGAAGAAGCATCGACAAACCTGCGGTCAAGATCATCAGCGTGAGACGCCTTGCCTGTAAAACAAATGCCATTGACCTCTCCTTAACTTGCCGCCACGATTGAAGGGAGTTCCTGATAGGTCTTTTCTATCAGCCGCTGGAGATCATTTCGCTCCTTCTCAAGGGACTGCAGGGAACCCAGAAACGCCCGACTCTGAACACCCGACTGACTTTCGGTCATGGCCACTTCACGGTAGAGGGCGATTTTCTTGTCCAGATCAGCCAACTCTTCATACATGACTTGCTGATTGCTCTGCATCTGGGCCAGTTCGGCCTGTCGTTGACGTTGATCACCGCTCTTGGTCTTGATCTCCTGCTTGATACGATTGAGCTCACGACGGTTGTCATCAAGCACCACCTTGTAAGTTGCGATGCGCTGCTGCAGCTTTCTGGAGTCCTCCTCAACATCACGAATGTAGGCATTCATGCGCTGCTCGTTGTTGGCGTACTGGGAGCGGCGACTGTCAAGCACATAGTTTGCGCTTGCGCCTATGCCACAACCCGCTGCTGCCGCGATCGCCATGCACGAGCCACGCTCTTCGTTGCGCACCAAGAGGCAAGCCAGTGCGCCGAGGCCAGCACCGATGGCACAGGCCTGCACGCCAGATTCCGTAAAAAACTGCGGCTGATCCGAGCCTTCAAGGCGGGGATCAGCCGATGACCCTGATCCCGGATACCCACCATAACGGGAGCCCGGCGACTGGCAACCTGCCAGCAGAAACGCCACGAGCACGGCCACAAGCTGATGTCTGGAAACATTCATGAGACGAAGCACAAAACCTCCTACTGAACCACTGCACGACAATTGGCCAGCCACTGCTGTTTTTGAACCTTGCGGTTCTGCATATAGCCAATCAGATCCTTGACATACACATCTGCAAACGGCTTGAGATTGATCGCTTTCCTGGACTGCAAAACCTGAGCGGTTGTCTTTGCCTGCTCGAGGAGCTCTTGTTCTGGATAGATGCTTCCTAGCTCAACGACTGTATCAGAATATAGTCCCAGAATTGTTTGCAAGGAAATCTCAGTCTGCTGAATCACTGACCGGATGTTTGCGCAGGTTTCCGAACTACTGCGCGGGCTGGCAGGATCACAGCTCATTGCCAGAAAATCTTCGCGACGCGCTATCTCGCGGGCCAGCTGATTAACCTGGGCACAGAGAAACCCGCCGAGCTGCAGACTGGATCGCATCGCTCTCTCACGTTGCTCACGCTGCAACTGGTTGGCTGCCCGTAACTGATCGCGTACTTGATTGAGTTCCTCGCGCACCTTGGCGCTTTGCGCATCGGCTGCGAGCTTGTCGATCCTCTCACTGGCGCTCGGGACACTGGACCTGGTGTCCTGATCGGCACCACGCTCAAGCCACTGCGTCTCAAGCGCCTTCATACGCTCGCTCGAGGTGATGGCAGGTGCCACAACAACCACACGAAACCCTGTGGTGGGCAGCACATTACGCTCACCATCCCTGTAGTAAGGCTGCTCGATGCGCCAGGAGGTGCGTATATCCGCCTGTGGTGTCAGATAATTGGCACCCCGCACAATGAAGCCTCCTGCCTGCCCATGAGATCGACCATGGGTTCGCATCTGAAACGCATCAAACATCATTTCATCGACGTTGCCCAGCACATCATGCAGACCCAGTGGGTTGGGATCAAGCAGCCCTGTCGGGCGCAGGCTACCATTGGAAGACTGGGGGCCGGCAAACCAGACATACTGACTCATCGGAGCGATCATGGGAAACACGGACTCCTGAAACTCGCTCGGGGTCACCACAGCGCCGCCCCTTGCTGCAAATGACCACTCAACCTCGGTGGGAAGCCGTAAAAACCCCATCACGCCATCCTCTCGGGGCATGGCTGCAGGTGCATTCTTCTGTAACCAGCGGGTGTATCGGTCCGAGAACTCGAGTGCATCAAACCAGCTGATGGAGGTTTGCGGCAACCTCAGCTTCATGGTGGACTTGGGGCATTTTCCGGTCATGACCGCTTCGTACTGCAACTGGCTGACCTCATACTTGCCGATCAGGTAATAGCGCCCCGGGTCCCCCGTGGTCTGAGAAAAACTGCCAGCAATATGGGTTTGCTGAGTACTTTCGAGCAGGCCCCATTGCACACTCGATGAGCCCAGCGTCACCGGAAAATCATCCATGGGTTTCTCGACGGGGACCATGACCTTGCGAAACGTCATGAAGCCCTTGCACGGCATCGGCAGAATCACATCCCCGGCAAGCGGCTTGGGGTTGTAACTCGCATCATCCCAGGCCTGGGCACCTGATACCCATCCCAGGGAGCATGCAAACGCCACACTGGCTGCCCATCGTTCAGACATCACGCAGACTCTCCGAAGGTTCTACCCGCATAGCCATCCAGCCACCCAGCACCGAGACAACGATTGCCACCAGCAAGGCCATCGCAAAGGCCAGCAGCACATGGTCGATCTCGAGCAAACTCACGTATTGGCCTTGAGGCAGCGCCTGTCCAAGCCTCGCCTCAAAAAACTGGCTGCCTGAGAGATAGAGCAAGAACCCCACCACAAACCCCAGCACCGCGATCAGACATGCCTGCGTCATGACGTACCCCATCAGCATGCGACGTCCATAACCCATCAAGCGCAACAAGGCCAGATCCTTGCGCTTGCGATCAATGTTGGCAGCAAACGCCCCCACCAGAGAGGCTGCGCACCCAGCCACCCCCAGCCACGCAATCACACCAAACACCAGCCCGAGCAAACGGTCAATGGCCTGCACCGCCTCAATCTCTGCCAGACGAGAAACTGTATCGATATTCTGCTGCGCCAAGCTTGCGGCCAGCTTTGGAACATCATCCATCGTTGCCGCATAGATGCGCGCACGCGGGTAATGGCGCGAAATGACAGCGCGCTGGCTTGATGCTGCACCAGAGTCGGTGGCTCGATCAAATGTATATTGACCCGCAGCAGGCTGTGCAGTGCCATCCCTGAAGTCTTCCAGGATTGTGAGCAGGTGCAGGCTGATCAAGGCCGCCGGCCTGCCAAACACAGCCGGTTCGAGCATCTGTTGCACCACCAGCGGTACCGTCAGTCGTTCAGTCTGACCGTCACGCTGACGCGAGATGATCAGCTGCAAGGTGTCGCCAGGACTGGCGGCCAGACGTTGCGCCGCCTGCGCGGACAGAATGACCTGATTGTCGCCGCCAGGGCCAGGTTTTCCGAGTAGCAACGGATCACCATCAGTGGATGGGATAAGTTCGACGTCAGGCAGGTAATTGCGCGCTGAACCCCGCAGGTCACCGGTGGTGTTCAATGACCGGGTCAAAGGCATGACAAACCCTGCGCCGGGGTCTGCGCGCATGCGTTCGAACCACGAAGGCCCCAGATCGTGACTGCCAATCATCCGCACTTCGAGATTCGCTGGCTGCTGGCTGATCTCGTTTCGCATCTGCGAAACCACCCCATGCTTGAGCCCAAAAAGCAACAGCAACGGCGCGACGACCGAGATCACAGCAGCCATCATGCACAGCGAAATCTTTTTGTCACGCCAGACATCCA
>CAZBIN010000038.1:9502-13041 GCA_964491995.1 uncultured Orrella sp. | reverse complement strand
CCCTGGGGGCACTGACCTTGCTGACATCGGTGACGTCCTGCTGCGGGTTCAACTGACAAACTCCATGTGACCTGGCTGGACGGCTCGTGCACTGATCGATTTCAAAGCCAGTTCACGCACCAAACCCCATTCATGCGTGACGACAACCGCCGCAACCTGTGCCTGGCCAACGATATCGAGCATGAGCCGAAACAGATGCACGGCGTGTTCGGGATCGAGCGCGGCGGTGGGTTCATCGGCCAGCAAAACCGCTGGCCGGTGTGCGATTGCCCTTAAAAACGAGACCCGCTGGCGCTGCCCCATGGAAAGCGCCTGCGGATATCGCTGTGCCAGGCCGTCGAGCCCCAGTCGTGCAGACATGGCATCGATCCAGGTGTCATCCGGTGTCTTACCGAGAATCTGCGCCTGAAGACGAACGTTTTGAGCAACCGTGAGGTAGGGCAGTAAACCACCGGACTGCGGCACAAACCCGAAGTAGTGACTGCGCAGGCTGGCCAGCCTCGCATCATCGGCTCGATGTCCGGAGCGCACCCGGTTGGTGATGTCCTCATCAAGCAAGGCATACATCTGGAGCGCGGCAGGTTTGAGAATCAACCCGATGGCCTCGATCAGCGTGCTCTTGCCACAACCGCTGGGCCCGGTAATGGCGAGCACCTCACCGGCCTGCAGATCCAGCGATGGCAGACTCACGCGATAGCGGCTGTCACCATCGCCCCGGACCAGCTCCAGACCCCGCAGCGAAAGCGTTGTCATGATGCAGTCTTCAAGGCAGTGCCTCAAGCGGCACCGGATAGACATTGTCGCGTGGATCGGCACCGGGTGCCAGGGACACCCAGCGGTCCAGGTCCGCATTGAAAGTCCGGTAAAGTGCGAGCTTGCTGGTCAGACTACGGATGAACTGTTGCTGCTGGGCCGCGGACCAGCTCTTCCATGTCTGCTCATCAAGGTTCAGCACGTCACTGCGATAGGGCAACCCATCGAGGTATTCACCCATCAGCCCCAGCTCGGCCAGCCGGGTCTGATCCCCTCGGTTGATCTGATTCGGGTCACGACCCATGGTGGCTGCCACCGAGCGCAACTGATTGAACATGACCGCAGGCGAGATGTGGCTTTGATTGGCAGCATCCACAATCGTCTTGACGGCATCGCTCATGTCACTGAGCTGCGCCTTGGTCATGAGCACCCTGACGTTGGTGGTGGCGCGAGACAGATTCGTCAAGTCCCGATCTGCGACCCAGGCTTTAATCACACTGGGCGCCTGCGTGCCTTGCGCCTCGCCCAGGTAGGCGAGCTGCATCGCATGACCCATCAGCTTTGCGTCACGACGCAAGGTTGACAAAGGATCACTCCCGGGCGCTTGCCCGGTTGCTGCCAGCGCACTGCCGACTGCGAGCTCTCCCTCGTTGGCCAGCTCCACCTGCTCGACAATCGACTTGGCAAGCCCATCCACCATTTGACCGAAACTGTCCACATTGCCGGCAACAACCGGGTAGTAAAGCGGCTTATTGACAACCGGATTAAACGAAAGCTCCTCGTACTGGGCCTGTGCCGTCTGGTGGTTTTGCTGTCCCGCCGGGGTCTTGAGATGCAGGACATAAATGGCAACCCCGCGCTCCTGGGCGGCCAGACGCACTTGCGGCGCATCCGCCTTGGTGGTTGAAAACGGGTCATGACCCGGCACCGCACCGGCATCGGTGATCAGTACGATGTAGCGACCGCCGAACCGCTTCCAGTCAATCTGCGTGAGCGCTGTCTCAAGCCCTGCATAAGCATCCTCGTCAAACGCCCGGGTCGAGACGCTGGCAGGGCTTAGCGCTGCGATACGCTTCAGAAAATCCTCACCCGAGGTCATGGTTGCAGGGTCAACAAACAGTTTGCTGACGTACTCCAGACCCGCAAGCGATTCGGTGCTTGCGCGATACGCCACCAGACCGAACTTGACCTGGTTTCCCACGCCGGATTTCTCGATCTGGGTGGTGATGGTGCGAACCGCTTCGCGGGTGCGCTCGATGTAGGGCCCCATGGAAATGGTCGAATCAATGACAAACACCACCGCGGCATTGAACGCTTTGAGCGTACTTTGTGTGGCCGGCCTGGATGGAGTGGCCGCTTTTTTGTCGGACGCTGTCACCGATGCAACGTTCAGAATACGCAGGGGTTGCCCGGACTGGGTATAGACCTCTTCGGCCTCAAATATCGGCAGAAGATAGAAATTTTGTTGTTGCTGCACCGCAAGCTCAGGTTCACGCGCGATCACACCAGGCGCTTTGCCCTTGGCGGCAAGCGTATCCAGCAGGGTTTTGACGCGGGCAGCCGGCTTGTCTGAGTCAACCAGACCTTCAAGGGTCTTCTTGTCCTCAAAGAAAAGCACCGGGTCACGGTTGGCAGGGTTCGTAAAGGCCAGCGTCAGCTGCATTTTCCAGTCGACTGTGCAGGTGCGCGGCAGCCAGCCCGAGGTCTTGCCTTGGGTATCAGGCCCGACTCGAAGCCACTCACGCCCCCCTACCTGGCTCGATTCGTAAACATAGAAACGGCTAAACGCCGCTACAGGCTCACCCGAAGGACCCGCCGCCCTGTCATACAGGTTGCAGTCCGGTGTGGTCAGAACCCGCTGATAGAGGGAGGTCTTGCCCTCCTGAAGCAAGGGCCGAGTCTGCGCCTGGATCGTCCCCACCATGGCACCGAGCGCCAAAAAACAGAGAGCTTGCGCAAGACCTGACCTGACGGTTGTGAATCTCATTTGATTGCCTCCAGTGCCTTGATCCGGGCTGCGACCTCATCGCGCCCTGGCTCAAGCTTGAGTGCCGTGTCGTACCAGTAAATCGCAGTGGCCGGATCGGGCTCTTTGAAGCAGCCCCCCGCAAAGGTCTGCGGATCAAATTCACGGGCATAAGCCACGGCCAGTTCGACGCTGCCTGCCTGCGCCTGATGTGCATAAAGTCGCTGGATCAGATCACAGCGTCCGGCTTGCTTGCCCGCAACAATGACCGCCATCACAGCTTTCGTATCAGGTCTGGTTTGCACACAGGACTGCAAGAACAACAGGTCGTCCGTGGCGGCCTGCATCGCCTGCAACGAGCAGGGTTGCGCCGCGGCTTCAGATCCCGTTTGGATGCCAGATGGTTGAACGACCTGTCGCTGGGAAAGCAGATACCAGATCACCCCGGCGATGAACGCGAGCAGCAGAATCAGCAAAGAAGCGATGAGGATCTTGTGGCGTTGTGAGGGTTTGTCTGACGTCGATGCGAACCGAGCTGGCGCCGGCTCAGCAACCGCACCATCCAGTGCAACCATTTGCTCAGTCTGCTCTGGCAAATCCACCGGAATCAACGCCGGTGCCTGCACCTGTCTTGAGGCATCCGGCACATGACCTGCCGCACCCGACGGATACACACCGCGGGCCATACGCATCACACCTGCCCACGCCTGTGCCCCCAGACGCAGATGGATCCGGTAGACCGCTCGCGGATCTGCTAAAAGCTCATCGACCAGATCGGGTCCTATGCGTAACGTCAGGGTGTTATCGGTCTCACTAACAG
>CAZBIN010000038.1:0-9492 GCA_964491995.1 uncultured Orrella sp. | reverse complement strand
ACCTCGGATGGACTCCAGTCACCTCTTTCAGCCAGATAGCGGTTGTCCTGATTGCGTTGCAAGGAGAACTGCAACTCTGTCGCCAGGTCGCTGGCAGCTTGTGAGAACGAGGCCCTCAGGCCCGAGACACGCAGATTTGCCCAGCCAGGCCCTGCGCGCTCATCGGCATGAACATCGACCTTGACAGACATGACCCGTGGACTGGCTTCCTGACTCACATCGCCTCCAGACGCGCTGCCTTCAGGCTCCTGAGGATGGTGCCGAGCTCAGCGTTCATCTCGGCAGAAATCTCTCTTCCTGCATCATGACCCGCATTGCCAACAATCAACGTGGCAAGTGCCACTAGCCAGTCGGCCAGATACACCTTGGTGTAATCCACCGCGCTGGAATCAATCGCAGGCCATTGTCCGGCGGGAATCCGGTCAGGGCGGGCAAACAGTGGCTGGCCGGGGTTCACCCGGCTTGCCACAAAGTCAGTGGCATCCTGCCGATCAAATCCCAGCCAGGCCAGAAAGTCCCCCAGAACCGCCTTGACAGCCAGCACCTGACGATCCACCAGACGCTCACGCTTGGTACCGACCTGCTCGGTCTGCGACACTTTCTCCAGCAACTGGCTTTCAAGGTCAAACCGGTCAATGGCCGTGATCAGTTCATCGGTGATCTGCTCGAGCAACTTGCGCTCAAAACCGAAGTAAGAAATGATTCTGGTGTTTTCCGGGACGCCGCGCAGGTGATTGATCCACTCGCGCAAAACCGCCCTCGCAAACCGCGCATCAGACCCGGTCTTTTGCACCAGCTTTCGAGAGGAAACGGGCTTGGCTGAAGACTGCTCGCCAAACAGATCAAGCCCCATGCCAAGGCCCAGTGCATCATCAGCCGGGCTCATATCCACCTCGCTCACGGTGTTTTCTGGTTCACCATGATTCGAGCCGTCACGCTCAAACCCGCTGCGCATATACAACGCCTGCAGCACCTCGTCAGAGAGCATCAGCACCGCCTGAAAATCTCCCAGCAATCTGGCTCTGGGCACCATGGCATTGACGATGGACTGAGCGGTGCGCTTGCGCACCTGCACTTCATCGGCACCCTCATGGTAGAACCATGGGCCGAGTCGGCCCTGCACCAGGTCATGCACGATCTCATCGAGTTGCTCACCAAGACGCGTGAGCTTGTGCTCTCTGACCGCGACACGGGCCAGATAAGCGCTCAAGCGCGAAATACCACCATCATTGAGCGCCATCATGGCCTGCCACGACTGCTCTGGCTCGGCCACATGCTCCTGCACCAGCGGGTTGGCACAGAACGTCTGCGACATCAGCGCCAGAGCGTCTTCACAGCTCGGCGCGATGCCCTGCTCACGACCACCTTCAAGCGTGAGAAACGTCACTGGCATACGGGGCTTGCGCACCAGAAATGTCGTGTCAAACGGTTTGTCGGGTGACCACTCCTGCATCCAGCCATACTGCTGAAAGCGCTCAAGCATGGTCATCTTGATCAGGTCATCCCAGACCATTTCAAGCATCGACTGGCTCTTGGTCAGAGAATCTGCGATCTTGAGGTCAAACATCGTGATGGCCCAGATCAGGCCCGACGGCCGGTTGGCTCGCTGTTGCGCCAACTCGCCCTGAGTGCGCTTGATCCATCCCGAGAGCACAGGACCGACATCGGCCACATCGGACTGCTTGTGCGAGGCAGTGCAGACCACCAGGACATTCATCTCCTGCAGATCGGTATATCGCTCGAACAGGTATGCAACTTTGCCACGTAAGAACAACTGGGCAACCGGATTGGAGCGCTGTCCCTTGGGTGAAGCACCTGCCAGATCTTCAAATGACTCGAGTTTGAGCCGGCCCCGATATCCCGGAAAATCGAGCAAATCGACACTGTTAAAGATCTGCTGCCTGGGTTCGCTGGCCAGTGAAATCGTCAACTCCGCTGTCAGGGCAGCGAGCTCGGCCCTTTGCAGGCGGTGTTCAACAAGCGCATTGAGCGAGCCTTCTGGCACGCTCACCGTCAGACTTGCGCCATCTTGCTGGCCAAGATGCTCGAGAATGTTGACGTTCATGATGCTGTCACGCTGCATGAAGCCACGTCCATCGGGGGCCGGCTCAACCAGCGCCTGCAGCGGCGCAAACACCGTTTGTGGGTGTCCGAGTTGCTGCAGACGATTCGACAGTTGCCTGAACAGCTGGGTGAACCCCTCGATGCGACCCCACAGAAAAGAAAACAGCGTCGCTCTGTCTTCGATCGACAGGAAGGGCGCCAGATCGACCAGTCTGGGAAAAAAGTCGCCTTCAAGGGTGGCGATGGTCCAGGGATAGCGTTCGCGCAGATAATCCCACAGGTCCACCACATCATCTTGCGTCACGCCCTGAACACAGTCAGGCTGCAAGCGTGTGCTCATCGCGTTAAGCGCATCATGTGCCTGCTGGGCGAGTTCGCCTTCGAACGAAAATCCGGTTTTCTCCAGGTTGAAATCGTTAAAGAACGAGTTCACAAAAACCTTGACCAGCTCGACCTCAGAAAACAGGCGAAGGTGCAGTGGAAACGCAGGGACCTGCGCGTGGGCCCGTCGGGTAAAGCGGGTCACCAGTCCTGTGGCCTCCTTGCCTCCTCCCGGCGGGTTGATATGCTCGACAAAGTCCAGCCGCTGGCCATCAAGCACTGTTTGCAAAGATCCGTCATCGCCCGCAGCCAAGGCTGAAATCAGGTACGACTTGCCTGCCTGCGACAGCCCAAAGAACCCGACGGTTGACGCAGACTGCGAGACCTTCTCCAGGCTTTGCGCGAGGTTTCTCGCCCGCCGCAGTTTGAGCACCAGATGGTCCGCCTCGTGATCGAGTCGTTTGGCACTTTTGCGCGCCTTGCGTATCCAGTCGATCGCCTCGCCGGACTGCCGGTGCACCGTCTGCCAGCCCTGGCTCAGGCGCACTGCCGTTTCATCTTGTTGCATGGCTCTACCTCACGCTGCCGCTGTCAAGCCAGTACTGGGTTTCACCGAACCCTGCGTCAGCCATCGTGTTGAGCTTGAGGCTCAACTTGTTTTTAGGTGCGCCCTGAACGGTCGCAATTTCAAGACTTTCGCGCTGATGGCGATCCGAACGCCTGAGACTGACCTTGAGCACTTCGCCACTCGAGGACAGTTTCTCGCGCACTGCACGATCTTCAATCATCAGCTTGTAGAGCGGCGACGCGGGCCACCGATCGGCCTGCAGCTGCCTGAAACCAATGCGCATAGAACCACGAACCTCGAAGGTCTGTTCTGGCAACTGGTACTCCGGATCATCAAGCCGGATGTCCGAATAAAACACATCCGAGGCTTTGATCGCATTATTGTTGTCAATCAGACCGAGGTAACGCACGGTTGAATAGGGTTTGAAAGCTGCGGACCGGAAAAAGAAATTCGGCAAGCGAAGATCCTTGCTCAGCAGACAGATCATGGCACCCACAGCCGCAGTGCTTTTGGGGTCATCGACCCTGCCGTTGCGATGAAAGGGATACCAGGCACCGGCTTTGTACTGATGCATCGGCACGATCCGGCTCACCGGCAAAGACTGCAACGAACGGATGTAGGCGACCACGCCAGGCAGGCGTGAGGGGCGTCCGGTCAGAAGCAGCACATCCGGGCGATAACTGTAGACAATTTCAGCCAGCGCCTGCAGTGCCTTGCAGATGTTGAACTCCCCACGCAGGAATCTCTGATGGATCTGACCGAGATGGATATCAATCGTGATGTCCATCAGACTGAAATTGCGCGCACCTGATCCGCCGGCTCGCCTGACGGCCTGCTCGAAATAGTCGAGAACATCACGCGAAGGATGCTCATAACCCATGAGCAGGTCCCGAATACTCACCTGTCCGAGATGGCCTGACTCCAGCGGATCAAATCGTTCATACTCCTTGATCAGTCTGAGCCCGACGGGATACAGGACCTGCAACGTCAGTTGCTGACGCAGCAGCGCTTCGTGCACGTTCAAAGGCTCGGACCCCATCAGCTGCGACACCAACGCGTCTGCGTCGCCAACCTCTGCGTTCTGAATCGCCCGGGTGATCTGTGGAACCACCATCAACCGAAGCACATCGAGCACGATGTCATCGCCGGCAACCCGGAATCCGTCTCTGAAACGCTGTTCAGGAACGATGTAAGCGCCACTGCCGGTGACCGGCGCATCAGATGCACCACGGTCAAGAAAATACTCATTGATCACCAGATCCGTAGTGCCGCCGCCGATGTCGATGGTGGCTACTGAGAGGTAGGGCTGCGGTGGGTCCTGGCGTGCAGGCTGATCCGACCGTGCCATGGCGGTGAAAAACTCTTCGGCGCGCCCGCCAAACTTGTTCTGGATTTCACTGAACAGATAAACCGCCTGACTTCCCGTGGCTTCATCCCATTGAAGGTGCACTTCGGGAAATGAAGGATACGGCAAGGTCTGTTCATCGTCAGGATCGGCATCAATGCCATGCCAGCCCATGCTCTTCCAGACCACGCCGATGGCCTGGTTCATGCGTTTTCTGAAAATCTCGCGCTCAGGCTGCGGCATGGAGGGTGGCACGGTCAGAATGATGGCACGCAAATGGCGCGGCATTCGCGAATGGCTCTGGCGCAACCGCTGGGCCGGACTGTTCATCTGCGTGAGTGCCTGCACCAGCACCTCGCACAGCATCAGCATCATCAGCGAGCTGCGCGAGTAATGCGGGTGAAACACCGGCATGCGTTCATCGGGATCCAGCGTGTAGAGCGCTTCGCCAAGCTCGTTGATCAGGCTCGAGACTGGCGCTGCCGTGGCATAAGGTTCGGAATCCAGTTTGAGGTTCGCCGTATTGAATCGCCACCCCGGCTCGAAACTGTCGGTATCCCAGAGATAACGCTTGGGACTCGAGATTCCGGTCGATCCCTCGGTGCCTCGTCGCAAGGCAGCAAGCCGTGACGCCTCCTGCCCGACCCGCACGATGGTTGGCCAGAGAAAGGCGTCCGTACGCCCACTCTTGGCAGAAAAGTTCTCCTTGCCGAACGAAGCTTGCGCGAACTCCATGCGACTCTCGAAAGGCTCTCGATAGACTCGCTCGGGCTGGCTCAGATCGCGTAGCTCGAGTTCATAGCGGCGACGCAGCCCATCGTTTTCCTGGGGATGGTCTTCAATCAGAATGCCACAGGTCCTGGAGTTGCCGACATCAAGCACCATATCGACCATGATCGGACGATACAAGTCGCTTGGCGTGTTGGAGACCAGCTTGATCTCAGGCAGATCGAGTGTCGTGCCAATCAGGTGCAGAAGGTTCAGATAATGCGCCTGATGATGCAGACCCTTGATCTCACGCCCGGCTTCTTCGGCGTCTCGACGCAGCTCGACACCCGCGAGCTCGCGGTAAAGTTCAGCCAGCCAGTCGCTGACCCATTTCTGGTCCAGATACCAGCCAAGCTCATGGGTCTGATGTGCAAGCAAGAAGGCAGAGCCCGCCGTGACATCATCGACGGTCGGGCAGAGATAGGCGGTGTTTTGTGAAGCATCACCGACTTTGGTATCAAACGCGAGCGTGATGCGGTGTGACAGCCCGTGCTCGTCACCTTCAACACGCACGACACGAAATCTCGCCCAGTTCAAGGGTCCCTGTTCAAACTGCCGACCCGGCGTGCACCTGAAAAAAGGTGCTGGCAGCCAGCGACCATCAAACAGTCGCAAAGACTCCTCAAGCTCCAGTTCAAACTGTGGCTTGATCGACTTGCTCGTGTCCGGCAACAAGTAATACCGCCCGTCGCGCTCGTTCTCCAGCAAGCGACCCACAGGACCATCTTCCGTGAGTTTGACAAAGGCACCGGATCTGCCCTTGACTGCAAACGTCGCCGCAAAATCCAGGAACTGCACGCCGCTGTCCATGATCAGCGTTGCCTGTTCCTCAAAACTGGTGATTTCAGCCAGCATTGCTTCCTTCCTGTCTCAAGGCGTCTGCCTGATGGTTATCGGTAACGAGCGACCGTCCTGGCCCTGCCCTGTGCACTGCGACCGGCCCGACTGATCCGGCGTACACGTGATCTGCGGCAAGGTGAAGGTCGAGCCATCGGAACATTTGGCGAGTGCACCCTGCTCGGAAATCTGCAACTTGCCCCCGACAATCGATGAACTCGCCACCCCTTCGCACTGCACACCGCCCCCACGCTCAACGGTCACCTTGGCCTTGCCGTCGTCAAACTGATACTGCAGACGTACCGGCTGGCCGGTCTGTGAGTCCTGAAGACCACCCGCAGCTCGCCACTTGCCATCCAGAAACCTGACGGAGCCGGACTTGAGTGCTTCCTGTGGGATCGCCATCGGAGCGCCCAGCGACCCGGCAGGGTCATTGGCTGCAGCCCCACTGGTTGAATTCTTGTTGGCTGGATCGACGCCAGCAGGTGGATCCGTCTCAGGCAGCCTGGCTGGATCGAGTGGCTTCAGTGGATCGGGATCCTTTGCATTGGGGTCCTTCGCACCCTGATCCTTCGCATTGGGATCGACCGCGCCTGGATCGCCTGCTGCAGGGTCCTTTGTAGCCGGATCGGTCTCCACCCCGTCACTGGCCTGAGCAGCAGGATCCACCGGGACTTCGGCATCAGGCAACTGCCCGTCCTTCACATCGGCACCCACTCCCGTGCTCTCGATCACATTGCCAGCGGCATCGACGCGGTCGGTCGCCGCGGTGGGCACCTGGCCCGTCACACCGCTCCACCAGCGTTGCACACCGCCAATCAAACCACGTTCTTGAGCGACAGGAACGACCTCCGGCTTGATTCCAGGGTCGTTGATGGGCTGCTCGCTGCGCGGCCCACCCAAAAGACTGCCTGATACCACTGCGGGATCCTGCATGCAGCCACGCAACAGCCAGAACAAAAGCGCTGCGAGAAGCAAGAGCAGTAATAACCAGAGCCACCAGGGACGGCCTGTTGTCCCGGAAGGCACAACTGCGGCGGGTGCAACGGTATCAACCACTTGGGCAGGCGCTGCCCGAAGCATGTGAAACGGATCCTGGACAGGTGTCGAGGTGCCGGTCTGGAAGCCCCAGAAGGTGAGCACCGGACGTCCATCGACGAGGAACACACAGTCCTCGCCCGGAAAATGAAATACCTTGGTTAACAGATTCTGGACAATGCGCTTTTCCCGATCGGATACGCCACCCAACCCATCCACGGCTTGCTGCATCTGCTGATGAAAAAGATCAAGATTCCGAAGCGCTTCCGCTCGCTCTTGCTCAGTCGCAGCAGACCATGGGACAACGCTGCCTTCGCGCGTGCTGTACCAGTCGATACTGGAGCGGGCATCGTTGATCCTGGGGACCGCCAGGCAGTCCGCTGCCTCGGCACCCACTTTGAGTCGTACCGCTTCACGTAGCTGCGACGCAACCGAATAGACCGGTTGACCCTCATCACCAATCGCGGTGTATTGCCGCAAACTACCGCTATTTAACAAAACGCCTGCCATCAACTCTTCACCCTTGTGCCGTTGGCTCGCAGCCGATCCTGATCAGGTCGAGTCACTGACCCTTGCACGTTGTCGTCACTGTGCAACCTGCGGTCACAGCTCGTCGTTCGTACAGGTCACGATACACCGGTCTGACACAGATCCCTGCACTCAAACCCGACTCGATGACCCTTATCGCGCAAGAAATTCGTGTGCCAAATAAGTGATGACAAGCGTCGGATTGCCAGGATCAGACAGGCCTGACCTTAACTTGAAACGACTTCATCAAAGATACCACCAATTCTTAGTGACCCATGGGGAATGTCGCAGACATCACGGACAAATGCATAGTGACTCTACAATGGTTGACCCGCTGACCTGAGTCTTCCGGGTTGCGGTTTGCACTTCCTTTGTCATTGCCGAGGTCATCGTGTTTCGCTGGTTTGAACGTTTACTCGCCCCCTTTCCGCCAGAGGAGCCCCCTCAGCCACCCAAAGGTCTGTTTCCCTTTCTCTGGTTCTGCACGCGAGGATCGCGCCGTTATCTGGTCCTGCTGGCCATCTTCAGCGCGGTTGTCTCAATCTACGAAGCGTGGCTATTCGCCTTCCTGGGACAAGTCGTGGATCTGCTCTCGAGCTGGCAGGCGGGCGAGCCGGCACCGGAGAATGCCCGGCGTGTTCTGTGGAGCATCGGAATCGTTCTGGTCGCAAGCACGGGGCTTGTGGCGATGCGAACCTTGTTCCAGCATCAGGCGCTGGCCATCAACCTGCCTCTGCGCCTGCGATGGGACTTTCATCGCATGATGCTGCGCCAGAGCCTGAGTTTCTTCTCGGACGAGTTTGCCGGGCGTGTCACCACGAAAGTGATGCAGACAGCCCTGGCTGTGCGTGAGGTGCTAATGACCTTCACCGAGATCGTTCTCGGTATCGGGGTTTATTTCATCACCATTCTTGCGCTGGCCGCTGGGTTCGACCTGAGACTGGCACTGCCGTTTCTTGTCTGGATCACGCTGTTTGGTCTGGCGATGGTCTATTTCGTGCCACGCCTGGGCAAGGTCGGTCAGGAGCAGGCCCACGCCAGATCCTCGATGACTGGACGGGTCACCGATGCGTATTCGAACATCATGACCGTGAAGCTGTTTTCTCATACAAAACGGGAGGCGCAGTTTGCCCGTGCTGCGATGGAGGACTTCAAACTGACCGGCTATCGTCAGATGCGTCTGGTCAGCCAGTTTGAGATCGTCAATCAGGCGCTGGTCTCCGGGCTGATCCTGGCATCGGGTGGCTATGCCTTGTGGCTCTGGCATGGTGGGGAAGTTGGGACCGGTGCGGTGGCGGCGGTGACGGCCATGGCTTTGCGTGTCAACGGCATGTCACACTGGATCATGTGGCAGATGGCGTCGCTGTTTGAGAACATTGGCACCGTGCAAGACGGCATCGCGACCCTGACGCGCGCCACCAAAATACAGGATCTGCCGGACGCACCAACCCTGAAAGTGACACACGGCAAGGTGGAGTTTGATCAGGTTTGCTTCAACTATAACGGCGAGCGTCAGGTACTCAATGGTTTGAACCTGACAGTCCGTCCCGGCGAGAAAATTGGTCTGGTGGGTCGTTCCGGCGCCGGCAAATCCACACTGATCAATCTGCTGCTGCGCTTTTACGATGTCGACAGCGGCCAGATACGCATCGATGGGCAAGACATCGCCCAGGTGAGCCAGGACAGCCTGCGCAGCGCTATTGGCATGGTCACGCAAGACACCTCTCTGCTCCATCGGTCCATCCGGGACAACATCGCCTACGGGTTGCCAGACGCGACTCAAGAACAGATTCATGCGGCGGCCGTGAGTGCCCATGCTGACGAATTCATTAAGCACCTGACCGACCCCAACGGACACCGGGCTTACGATACGCTGGTCGGCGAACGAGGTATCAAACTCTCGGGCGGACAACGCCAGCGCATCGCGATCGCACGCGTCATGCTCAAAAACGCCCCCATTCTGCTGCTGGACGAGGCGACCAGTGCGCTGGACTCCGAGGTGGAAGCCGCCATCCAGGAAAGC
>CAZBIN010000037.1:8530-17901 GCA_964491995.1 uncultured Orrella sp. | reverse complement strand
GAAACCACAAGCCGAACTCTGATTCGCGAATCCGGGGCAGACGCGTTCTGTCGGTGGCGACTGCTGCCTCGAACATGAACTTGCTTTGCCAGTCCAGCAAGGTGGCGCGCTGACGTTCCCGTTCCGTGGCCAGGTTCTCTGTGAGCGAGAACAGACGGTAGGCTTCGCTGCTGCGTGCCTTCTGGTCAATCGATGTTGCGTAGGCCTCGCTCATGGCCTCCATGGAAAGATCCATGAGCTGCCAAAAGAGCTGTGTGCACTGCAGTTGACAGTCTCGAGTCAACTCAGTCTCGAGTGCCTTGCGTCCAAACGCCATTTTTAGCAGTCGCGCGCCTTTCAGAACCAGAGCGACGGGTACGCCCGTGCGGGCGTGTATCTCGCCGATTTTGTTCTGCCGTGCATGGATGACCTCGACAGCGTGGTAAGACTCCGGGTCACACATCTGCCGCACCCAGCTCTGGAGAGACGCGTGAAGACGCGTCTTGACCTGCTCATGACTCAGGTAATTTTGCGCCTGAACGTCTGACATCAGCGTGGTGTAGAAGGTGGTGGCAAACTGGTCCGCGTGCTCGTTCGCGATCGCAGACATATGCTTGACGCAGTCCGTGTCGACCGATTCAAGAATCTGGAGCCAGTCTGAGGCAAATGATGTCGATGGCATGTAAAGCTCTGCAGGCACTCTTGTAAGGGTTCATGAAAGAAGATCCGTCAGGTTGCAAGCTTAACAGGTCGAGCCGCGAGGCCCTTTTTCAAGGTGCAATGACAAGGGGCCTGCCGTGTGTAACCATCATGCAGCTCTGCGTGGTGCGACGGAAGATGTCAATCCGCAGAGGCAAGCCTGATGACCCTGTGAAAAGCCTTCAGATACCCCGTCTGCGTATACGGTTTGATCATGAGGTTTTGACAGGTCTGGCGTCGCGCGCAGATGCCGTATCAGGTTTGCAAAATGCACCCACAGAGTGGAAGTCCTCAATGCGCTGGTCATGCAAGTGCGCTTATCATTGGAAACTTCGCGGGAAATCAACAGGTGAAATCAATGAAAACCTTGTGGCTTGTCAGGCATGCCGAGGCGGTCCCGCACGCTGTCAACCAGCAAGACAGAGACAGGGCCTTGAGTGATCTGGGTGTCGATCAGGCAACCCGACTGGGGCAGTTTTTGCTGGCTCATCAGGCGCGAATAGATTTGATGATCGTCAGCTCGGCAACCCGGACACAAACCACCGCCAGGCTGATCCAGAGAAGTGCCCCCGGCGTGGTGTTATCAAGTCTGGTGGTAGATGCCCTCTATCTGGCTTCACAAGAGGCGATCTGGCAGATTGTGACCGAGGCCGACGATGCGATTGATTCCTTGATGATTGTGGGTCACAACCCGGGGCTTGAAGCACTGGCAGGGCAGTATCTGCCGTCACTTGGACGCCTGGGCACGGGTGAGCTCGTCAAAATTACGTTTGACTGCCAGTCCTGGCAAGATGCGGGCACGGATCTCGTTGAGGAAGTGCGTCACATATAGCTGTCTCGGCAGCCGGGGCAAGATGGCAAGTGTTAATTGCCTGTCGGGTTCGATGAAGTCGCAAGATCCACGTCTTCATCGAACCTGACGGAAATGCCAGATCGTCAGTGACCCATACCTTTCATCTGACCATGACTGTGCCCATGTCCGGCTGTATTGCCACCCATGGGCTGATAGGTGGCCGGCTGGACGGCAAACTCCACTGTCACAGGCGCTTTGCCGGCGATGTTCAGTACGACGGGTATGGACTCGCCGGGCGTAAATGGCTGTTTGAGTCCGATGAACATGATGTGATAGCCGCCAGGCTCCAGCTTGACGACCCCGTTGGCAGGAATCGGGATGCCCTGAACTTCGCGCATTTTCGCGACACCGTCTTCACGCACGATGGTGTGTAATTCAATTCTGTCTGCGCGGTCGCTGCTTGCACTGACAAGCTCGGCGGTCTGATTTGACGGGTTTGTGATCACAAGGTAACCCGCACCGTTCTTCTGGCCAGGCACTGAGCCCCGAATCCAGCTCTCACCAAACAGCAACGAGGTATCTTGGGCCTGAACCGGAAAGACGAGGGCTGCCATCGAGATGGCACTTGCGAAAGCGAATTTGTTAAGAAATGACATATTGAACAGTCTCCAGACTGGGTGATTTATTCATGGCTTGAGGCTTGATGTCATGGTTGCAGCTTCAAGTACCTGGGTATGGCGCTTGAAACGTAATGCACAGACATCCAGAACCCGATAGTCGACGTGGTTATGCAAACGACGAGCGCCCCGATCATTGAGCTGTTTGAAAGCCCTGTCGCAACCACGGGTAAATCGCTGGCGGTATCGTGTTTCATCACAGCGACTCAGGAACGCAAGTCAGGTCAAGCCAGTGGAGGACCTCTTGGGTAAGCGGGTGGCCAGCGAACCTTTTGCTGGAGTCGCGATCCGTATTCTGCCAGACCCACTGTGCGCGTACTGAGGGCTAGCGCTGAGTCCCAACAGCTGTCGGTGGGCAAACCATCTTGAGCGCCGCTGCTGCAAAGCAGGCAGTGATCGGTGCTGCTGCCGTGTGCGAACGTCTCATCCCCGGAAATGGGTGACTCAATGGGGTTCGTCCGTGCCGAGATATATTTCAGACCGGTCGCTGTACAGATTGCGACCAGCCACTGACCCTGGGAAATGGGTTGAACTACCCATGCGTGACTGAGGGCTGGCGCGACCATCTTCATCAGCAATGTCGCGAGAATCAGATAGCCGAAGAATTTTCTGCGGCTGCGCGTGAGCAGTTCTCTCATGCTCCTATTGTAAGTCGAATCCGATGGGCTTGGACTGTGAGCAATCTGGTTCGAGGAGTTGTTGTACAGAGCAATTCGCGATCAAATCCCTGTGGCAGTCCGGTAGAGCCTGATACGGGTGTTAGTGAGATAGAAGGTGATTCCCCCCCCCTTAGGACTGACCGGCCTTGGCAGGTAAGCATTGTTATGCACTGAATGGGGGCATTTTGCGCCAAAACAAGGCAAAAGTTACCGTTTTATTGCAAAGTTCTCGTCAAACGCTCAAACCTGGTGCTCGAATGTGTAAAAATCTGCACCGAACCAGAAATTGATTTCGCCTTCAGGAGAAACAGGATGAAATACGACTCCGCCCAGGAGTTTCTGCAGCATGTCGCCCAGCGCAATCCGGGACAGCCAGAATTCATTCAGGCTGTGACAGAGGTTATCGACAGTCTTTGGCCATTTATCAAGAAGAATCCTGACTATGCTGACCAGGGTCTGCTTGACCGACTCGTAGAGCCAGAACGAATTGTCATGTTTCGTGTGTCATGGATTGATGACCGTGGTGACGTGCAGGTGAACCGTGGATACAGGATTCAACACAGCTCGGCGATTGGTCCCTACAAGGGTGGCTTGAGGTTTCACCCGTCTGTCAATCTGTCGATCCTGAAGTTTCTGGCGTTTGAGCAAACTTTCAAGAACTCACTGACCACGTTGCCGATGGGTGGCGGAAAAGGCGGGTCTGATTTTGACCCGAAGGGCAAAAGCAAAGGCGAAGTCATGCGCTTCTGTCAGGCTTTCGTCACAGAACTGTTTCGCCATGTGGGTTCCTCCACGGACGTTCCCGCCGGGGATATCGGCGTGGGTGGTCGTGAGGTGGGTTTCATGGCCGGCATGTACAAGAAACTGAGCAACCGGTCTGACTGCGTTTTTACCGGCAAAGGCTTGAGCTACGGAGGTTCTTTGATTCGTCCGGAGGCCACGGGTTACGGTACGGTCTACTTTGCTGAAGAGATGCTAAAAACTCGTGGTCGCTCGTTTGAGGGTCTGCGTGTCAGCATTTCAGGTTCGGGCAACGTGGCTCAATATGCAATCGAGAAGGTCCTTGCGCTCGGTGGCAAGGTCGTCACGGTCTCTGACTCGGGCGGAACAGTGGTTGACGAGGACGGATTTACCCTCGAAAAGCTTTGTATTCTCATGGAAGTCAAGAACAAGCTGTATGGACGTGTCTGTGATTATGCAACCCGGGTAGGCGCACGCTTCGAGGAGGGCAAGCGGCCCTGGCATGTTCCTGTGGACGTGGCGTTGCCTTGCGCGACTCAGAACGAGCTCGATGAGGAAGACGCTAAGACGCTGATAAAAAATGGTGTCATGTGCGTTGCAGAGGGTGCCAACATGCCGTCTTCGCTGGCTGCGGTCAAGGCCTTCGAGCACGCTGACGTCCTTTTTGCGCCAGGCAAAGCGAGCAATGCAGGTGGAGTGGCAACCTCTGGCCTGGAAATGAGTCAGAACGCGTTGCGTATGCCCTGGCCGCGTGAAGAGGTTGACTCAAGACTGCTGCAGATCATGCAGGGTATCCACAGTGCCTGCATCCAGTATGGACAGCGTCCTGATGGTCGAATCAATTACGTTGATGGCGCAAACATCGCGGGTTTTGTGAAGGTTGCAGATGCGATGCTGGCCCAAGGTGTGACCTGACAGGAGATCTGTCGGCAAACGTCGTTCGTGTATTCGATCCCGAGGCAATCTCTGGGCGAAACCGTCAAACCGGGGTCGAACAACACGCGTTTGCCCTGCGTCGCGGTTTTTTACCGCGAGTCTGGTGTGCGCGGCGGTTCCATGGGGCGTCTTACGATGCGTCCAAGGGCTTCGCTGCGCGATGCGGTGAAGCAGGCACCCGTCGGGGTGACTCTACAGCAATTTACTGTGGCCTCGCACGGTAAGCATTGCGCTTCTGAATGTCGGCGAGAGTCTTAGCTCCCGATTCGATGTCCTTATTGTCTGTGACATCCTGAATGGTTGCTCGACAAGCCCGGTACAAGCGATCGGGGTGTTTGATGACTCCTGGCGCAAACAGCCAGGCCTGACAAGTCTGACAATTCTGCCCACTTGTACCGCAGAGCAATATGTCAAATGAGTGTCTGACAGTGCCACGCTGCAGTGCTGTGCAGCAGCGCCTTTGCGCACGACTCTCTAGCGGAATCAGTCAGAGGAACACCCACGGATTGATCGGTATCGAACTTCTACCCTAAGCGTCATTCGACCCCCCATCTCACTATCCACTGAGGATGCATCAGATAATATGCGTGTACGTGGTTCAGAATAAATTGATATAAATCAGTTTATGAATCGTAACTAACTGTTGTGTCAATGATGTAAAGTTCAAAAGCAGCAATATGTTTTCTTAATGACGTATTGGCGTTACCTTCTGCAGGATGACGCTGATTGTGAATATGACACCGGGCGATCTGTTGAGCCTCTCGACGATTTATGCCGGTATCTGGTTTTGACATGCGCAGTCCAGCATTGTGCGGTACTTATGGTGTGGACTGACGTTAGGGTTTTGATGAGTTTCATTTTGAGAGGCAGGTTATTTTGCGTAGCGTGAGCAAGTCTGCCGACAATAGGCGTCTTGGGCCCGACCTTGACTGGGGGGCTGCGAGCCGGCATCTGGCGAGGGTTTATCTACTGGTAGCAAGCGCAGCGGTATGTTGGCTGGGTTTGTTTGGATTACTGGGCCTCGAGCACATGGGCCATGAGTCCGACCGGCACCTGTTTGTGTCGCCCGCAGTCGCGTGGGGGTTGCTGGTCAGTGGTGTTGCCCTGATCGCTGCGCAACTTGATGGGTGGTTTAACGCGAGTTACCGGCGCGTGTGGGCAGTGTCGGCTGCTCTGATCATGTTCGCTGTGGTCGCACTGGACGGAATTACTCAACGTCTGGAAACCAACTGGGTGAGTTTGGAGCTGATCGCGGTTTTGATGGTGATGTTTGCCGCGTTATGTGCTGCTTTGCCACCACGTTGTATCGGTGCCAGATTTCGCTGGCCGGATCGCGCCAGTGTCGCACTGACAGTTTTGGGTACCTTTTTCAGTGTTGGAGGGGCTTACTGGCTGATCGAGCAGGAAGTGCGAGTGACTGATCGCGAAGTCAGCGGCAGGGCGACTGAAGTTGCTCAGACGCTGCAAGACTCGCTGGCCCGGTCTTCGGCCGGATTTCAGCGCATGGCACAACGCTGGAGCAGCATTGAGCTCGCTCCCTCGCATACTTTCATTGACCTGGAGTTCGTCACCTACTTGCGTGACATGCCGGAGACTATCCAGATCGCCGCGCTGGATGATCGACTCCAGGTGGTGCACAGCCGAGAAGGCAGTGCGGCCAGATCCACGGATCTGGACTACCTGGTGTCGCAACCACAGGTTATTACCCTCATGAACGAGGTACGTGACAGTTACCTGGTGGATCTTTTGGCACCGCAGTTCTCTCCGGATCCGATGCGGGTTGCTTTTGTCATGGCCGGCTGGAGATCATCGGACGGTGTAGGCGGTGTCGTGCTGATGACCATTGACATTGAACGTCTGGTCAAGCGAGCCTTCAGTATGAACCAGCCTCCGTGCTGTATGGAGGTTCGTAGCGATGGCATCCCGGTCTACCGCTCGGCAGGACAGTCATCAGAAGCTGCCATTCATCTTTCAAAGGCCTCTTTTGAACATTCGGATGGGGATCGTTTTGAGGTGTTTTACTGGCTTGAGCCGTCTGATCCGCTGGCTGGATTTGACCGGTTCGCCATTGTTTTCATGTTGCTGGGCTTGTCCTTCACGTTTTTTGTCAGCAACAGCCAGCGCCTGGCTCATGTCGCCAATGCGCGGGCCGGGGAGATACAGTATCGGTCCTTGCACGATGCCGTGACCGAACTGCCAAATCGGCAGATGCTTGAACAGTTTTTACCCTCGCACTGGCAGCGACATCGGCAAGAGGGACAGCGCGTATCCATGCTACTCGTGGCTGTGGATGGTTTGCGTCTGATCAATGACTCGATCGGATATCAGGTCGGAGACGCGGTCCTTCGCGAGATTGCCCAGCGCTTGCGTGGCTCATTGCCAGAGCACTCTCTGGTGGCTCGGATCGATGGCGGCGAGTTTGCGATCGGCATTATCGGGCTTGAAGACGAGCCACTGGGGGATCTGGCAAAAGATCTGATTGAGCGGGTTTGCGCTCCGGTGAAAGTAGAGCCCCATTTGTTGCGAGTCAGCTCCGTGGTCGGGATCGCCTCTAGCCTGACCGAGAATGTCGACGCGAGCCGATTGCTCCGTGAGGCAGATCTTGCGATGCTGCAGGCACGTCGTGCCGGACAGAATACGTGGTTTCTGTTCACTGCCGAACTTGGCTCGCAGGTCTCTGAACACATGTCACTTCAGACAGACCTTCAAGAGGCGCTCAGCAGGGGGCAGCTTTCGCTTGACTACCAACCCTTCATTGATGGTCGAACCGGGGCTATCCTGGGCTTCGAGGCGTTGATGCGATGGCATCACCCCGTTTATGGAGATGTCTCGCCGGAGCGGTTTATTCCCATGGCAGAGGATTCCGGACAGATTGTTGCACTTACCAATTGGGCGCTGGACGTCGCAGCCAAGGATGCACTGCACCTCAATGCCCTCGCTGTGCATCAGGTGTCTGTTGCGGTGAATATTTCACCGGTGTTTTTTCAGCGGGTGGATTTTGTTCAGCGAATTCGCAGTGCACTCTCGGATAATGGTTTGACGCCCCGGCTGCTGGAAGTTGAAATCACGGAAAGTCTGTTGCTTGATGATCAGGTCACAGCGATTGCCAAGCTCAAGGAACTTAGTGAGCTGGGCGTCTCTGTCTCGTTAGATGATTTCGGGACGGGCTATTCAAGTCTGAATTATCTCAAACTTCTGCCGATTCGCAAGGTCAAGCTTGATCGATCGTTTGTGATTAATGTGGTTGCCGAGGCCGCAGATGCCGCGATTGCCAGAGCAGTGGTGGCCTTGGCCAAGTTGCTCAACCTTAAAGTCGTTGTTGAGGGTGTGGAGACGTCAACACAGTTTGCATTTCTCAGACGAATTCACTGCGATCAGTTTCAGGGCTATCTTTTTGCAAGACCCATGACTTTTAATGCGGCGCAGCAGCTTTTGATGCAAGGTCATGGATATTTGCCCATGCCCGAGCTGGTCCGTAGCGTCGGATATCTCGAGCACGCGGTGATGCTTGTCGGGCCTGCCTCAGATGTTGTACAAACGCTTGAGCAGCTCTTTCAGCGTTGCGGTTGTCACGTTTTCCGCACCGAGGGTGTGGGTGAGGCAACAGAGGTTCTGGCGATGCATGTGGTGCAGGCGGTCGTGTCTGTCTCCCTTTTGTCTGATGGTTCTGGCCCGGATCTGTTTTCCAGGATCCGGCATCTTTATCCGCAGATTCGGCGGATACTGGTGGCAGATCTGGCGCAACGCCAGGCGTGTGTCGATACATTTAATGAGGGTGACATTGAGCGGATGATTCCATTGCCTCTGGATACGGAATGGGTGCTGGAGATGATCAAGCGCGAGTTTCCTGAGTAGCGTCGTGACGGGGCTGGTTTGTGATGGTTGATATAGCCGTCATGGACTGAAAAGAGCGGATTATTCCGCCACCTCTAGGGTGAGTGACTTTATGCATCAAATGGAATCCTGCGTTGTCGTTGAGGACGGTTTGAATGTCTGGACCCGGATCGTCGGTGGAGGTGCCCAGCATCAACGACCCGCTTTGCTGGTGTTGCACGGTGGACCCGGTATCGGACATGATTACCTTGAAAACCTGAGTGAACTTGCCAATGAGCATCAGAGAGTCGTTTTCTACGATCAGCTGGGCTGTGGCCGATCCGATCAACCGAAAGAGGCTGAGCGCTGGGTCATTGGCCGATTTGTGCGGGAGGTTGACGCAGTCCGGCGCGCACTCGGGCTGGATTCAGTTGTCGTTCTGGGACAGTCCTGGGGCGGTATGCTGGCAATTGAATATCTGTTGACAAAGCCTGCGGGTGTTCATGGAGCGATCCTGTCCAGTGCGCTCTCAAGTGCGCCTTTGATGACCTCAGAGCTCACGCGGCTCAAGCAAGCGTTGCCAGAGCAAACGTTGAGCACCTTGCTATTTCATGAGAAAAACGGATCGACCGACTCTGCCGAGTACAAAGAAGCCACAGCGCAGTTCTACCGCCGACATGTTCTGCGAGTGGACCCGTTGCCAGCCGTCGTCCTGGATGCGATTGGCGATATCCATCCAGTTTACGAAGTGATGTGGGGCAAGAATGAGTTCAGCGTCACGGGCAACCTGAAGCACTGGGATCGCACGGCGGAGCTGGATCAGATTGACTGTCCGACGTTGATCATTTCGGGCGAGTTTGATGAATCCACCCCAAAAATCAATCAGGTTCTGAATGACGGGATTCGGGGATCGGTCTGGAAACAGATGGCAGGTTGCTCGCACTTGTGTCATCTTGAAGACCCGGGTCGGTATTTGTCGATTGTCCGGACGTTTCTCGATGAGATCGAGGCAGCCCGCAACGTCCGTCTTGCAGCGCATTGAGCGGTCGTTCGCGCATGGCGTTTTTGATGGTC
>CAZBIN010000037.1:6330-8520 GCA_964491995.1 uncultured Orrella sp. | reverse complement strand
GGGGTAAGTCCCGAGTTTGCGTTTGACCTGTGTTTGAGCGACCGCTTTGCAGGTGTGCTCTCCGGGCTCGTCTGTCATTGCCAATTTCTGACGTTCGCTTCGCTCAAGAGGTGATTCGCATCAGGATGGCAGGCAAGCCCCAACAACATCCTGTGAAGAAGGTATTGAGCAGACGCTGATAAGGAACCCCCGTGCAAAGAAACTCTGGCTGTCAGCAGCAAGGCTCTGAGGGCATGACTGCGAGATGCCGGCAGGATCTTGGTCTGTCGGGTGACGCAATCTGCATCCATGAAAAAATCCGTCCAGGCTTTATATGCCATGAACGGATTTTGTCAGAACGCAACGTATTGCAGGTGTATCCAGGCATTCTGTCGACTGACGGGAGGCAGGCAGGACAAGACCTAACTGCATCCCGCATCACAATGCCCGATGCCCCTCTTAGTTAGTTGGTCGAGAGGCTGCTGATAGTGCCGCCCGATCCTACCACGACTGTGAAAGAACCACTAGGCCCTTGCAGCGTAATGGTCGATCCAGGCGAGAAGCCGCTAATGATACCTGAAACTGACGGCGGTGCCGGTATCGACACACCCGAAATGGATCCACCCGGTGCGCCCGGTGCTCCAGGTGCTCCAGGTGCTCCACCGACCGAGGTCAATGAACCCGAGAAAAAGCTCATGGAGGCGCTTGGAATGCTTGACGATCCGGAAATGGTCGCACCGCTGGGTGCGCCCGAGGGGGTCCCACCTGCGATTGCCACGGAACTGAGTGATGCTGTGAGCAGGGCACCGATCATGCCGGCGATGCGAGTTTGTTTATGAACTTTCATGATGATCTCCACCTGCCCGGTTTATCTGAGGAAGTTGAAAGGCATACCTGCCGTGACGATGACGTTAAAGCCACCAGGGGTGCGATTGGTGATGTCAGCAAACAGCACGTTCATGATCAATGGGAAATTGCGCACCGGCACAAATGAAAGGTTGGCGTTCAAACCTTTACCACTCCAGCCCACGCTGGTTCCGATCTGGTTGTGCAATTGAATGCCGATATCACCGAACACACTGTATTGGGCGCCGGAATTCATATCATTGGAGAAGTTTCCATTACCGACTCCGAGCGACACGTTCAATGGCACCGTGCCGGAGCCAAACGGATTCTTGACTGGTGTCAAACCGCTAAAAACCAGGTAGTTGCTTGCAACATTAGGAGCCAAGCCGCCTTTTGAGGGAGCTGGCCAGGTTGAACTGCAGGCGTTCGACCCGCTGCAGGCGAAATTGTTACGACCGAGTGCAACAGACAAGTAACCGCTGGGACCTTCATACAGCATCCGGTGCACTTTGGCGTCAAAGTTCCAGTTGTCACCAAAATTGCGCATCGACAACATATTGGCGGCCACTTCCACGCCGACCAGTTTGCGCGAGTCCAGCAAACCGGCGGTAAATGACATGCTTCCATCGCCTTCGTTTCGAACTTTGTCGCTACCGGCGTATGCCAGCCCGACCATCACGTCACCCCAGTTTGCACCAAAACCGGAAGGAATGCCCGCACCAAGCGATGGGTAGTAATAGCGCTCAAGGGCGACCGCAGGCGCCCCACTAGCATTGCTCATTGCAGCACGCAAGTCACGCTCCTGCTCGGCGGTGATTGCAATAACCTTGGGTGCCTGGGTAGTGGCAGGTGTGCTGCTCTGTGCCAAGGCTGAAGTTGTAACGCCTGCGCCGAGTGAAGCCGCCAGCGCGCAACTAAGGATCGTTCTGTTGAGCACACTTTGTGCAGTTTTTGTTTTTTCCATCATAACGACCCTCGCAGTTGGTCAGTTTTGAATTTATCAGGGAAGATTCAAAGAAAACTTTAACAGCGGTCAAAAATCCAAAGGGAAGTACAAATCCTGCAACACCAATGGTTTAAATAATTTTCGCTATTGAGCTTGAATAAAACTTTATCTAAGTCCAGTATAGGGCAATGTCATTGACATGTGAATAATCTTTGGTGGATTTTCCAAGGCCAATCGGTCGGCTATGTTCCCGGGCGTTTCTTTGCTGGTGCTTGTGACAAAGTCTGGTCAGAGAGGCGTTTGCCGGCGAGGGCTATCGGAGCGCGGATTCTGGGGCGGACGGGAGTTCCAGGAGCCGGTATGCTCGACCGGACCATGACAGTTACGACTGGAGGTCTGGGTGTTGTATTTGTGACACG
>CAZBIN010000037.1:0-6230 GCA_964491995.1 uncultured Orrella sp. | reverse complement strand
TCGACCGGACCATGACAGTTACGACTGGAGGTCTGGGTGTTGTATTTGTGACACGGATTTATTGCATTTTGAGTGCGAACTGGCTACGTGAGCTCAAAGGGCCTTTTCTGGTGCCATGGTGTGCTGGTGGTAAGGTCCTTGCTCAGGGTCCTTGGTGAGTTTGGAGTCTGACGGTGTGGAAATCCATCAATCCTGGTTTGTTTCTTCTTTTGCTGATTGCCGTCGCCACGAGTGTGCAGGCTCGCACTTGGTGCTCGCCTGACGAGACAGTCCTGATGAACGGATGGGTGGGCACTCTGAAGGGTGATCAGTTTTCCGGCAAAGGCTTGCTGTCATTGTGCGCCAAGCCCGCAAAACCCCCTTACGTGCAAGTGACATACCGCTTTGGGTCGAAGACGCCCGAGATGGTGTTTTCTGCGCCCGAGGACGGCGGCATGTTTCTGGATAGCCAGCAGATTCTCCCTCGAGCAACCGTTGATGTGCTTTATTTTCGCAAGGGTGATGTCACCTACGCCTTGACGGACTGCAATGGTATGCACTGCGGAATCAGGACATTCCGGTTGATGGTCTTCAAAGGCGCCAAACCGATTGCAAGTTTTTCTGCAGAGCCTGACCGGTTCGACCGACACATTGATTTTCTTGACGAGATTAAAGGCTCGTCGATCAAGGCGCTTGCCAGTGGATTGAATTTCGATGAGCGTTGACTACAAGGATGGATGGACGAACAGACTGAACACACCGCCTTCTGCGGTTCGAAGGCGGTGTGTTCAGTCTGTTGTTTTTTGCCGATAGATTTTTAATCTAGTGACGTGGAAACAGAAAAACCAACATACACTCATCCAGATTTTCACTTATTGCGAACGGCGATCGACGAGGCTGGCTGATATAGAGTGGTCAGGTCTGGCTTGCGCCACTGCCCTTGCACCTCATCTTCAAACAGGGCAGAGCCCTGTCGGGAGTCACCTGCGATGAAATCTGCGTCCAGATTGCAAACATTGAAGTATCAGGGTTTGCGCTTGCGTCATCGACGCTCTACGCCAGGCGCTGCAAGATTGCTGGTGGCTTGCCTGCTTTGTTTCGGTGCGGCGAGTCTGCCAGGTGCGTTTGCGCAGACTCCTTCCTCTTTCATGACGCCTGAGTTCAATGCCAACTGGGGTCTGGGTGTCATCAACGCTCAGGACGCGTACGCGCTGGGCTTTACTGGCAAAGGCGTCAGGCTTGGAATTGCGGACGATGCATTCCAGTTCACGCATCCCGAGTTTAGGGGCAGGATTTTTTCACCGACAACCTATCCTTTATTTCCTTTGCCTGGCGTCAAAGTTCCAACTCACGGCACCCATGTGATGGGACTGGCTGCTGCGGCCCGAAACGGTAACGGCATGATGGGCGTCGCTTTTGATGCGTCGCTGGCCGGGGTTGTGGCGTATGACACTGCGGGGTATCCCAAGGCGGGAGACTGGGCAGCAGAGTTGATCAACGCGAAAGTTTCTGTCATGAATGGCAGCTTTGGTCCGGATGCTGCGCCGTCTCCAACGCTTGCCGATGGATCAGAGAATCCCAACTATAGTGTCGTGAATTTCCTGGCAGTCTCGAGCAGTGAGCTGGTCGATGGTTATGACGCCATCAAACGGTTGAGCGCAGCCGATATCGTGATGGTGTTTGCGGCAGGCAATGAGTTTGAGGAGCAACCACTGGCTTCAAGAATCCCTTCGGGTATTCCGATGATCCCGTTGGTGACCCCCGCAAACACTGCGGCTGGAACTTTGTATCGCGTCATCACAGATGAGAGTGATTCAAACAATCCAGGTGCGTGGAGTTATGTGCCGATTACGAACCCGGAGCTTGCAGGCTTCGACGCCAGTGCTTACCAGGGAGCGCTCATTGCAGTGGTGGCGCTGGACAAGAATAACCAGATTGCTGACTTTAGCAATCGCTGTGGGGCTGCGGCCTCCTGGTGTATGGCTGCACCCGGTGTTGATCTCTGGTCAACCGTACCGATGAATACTTACAGCAATTCATCGGGCACATCAATGGCCGCACCTTTAGTGGCAGGCTCTGCGGCGGTCGTGCGCCAGGCCTTTCCTTACATGACTGCTCGTCAGGTTATCGAGGTTTTACTGACTACGGCTACCGATCTTGGCGACAGGTCAGTATTCGGACATGGTCTGCTTAACCTTGGTCGTGCGGTGAAGGGCCCCATCAAGTTTGGGTCAGATCCGATATTTTCCACGATCTTTGCTGTCGACACCAAAGGATATCACTCCACCTGGAGCAATGACATTTCAGGCGCTGGGGGGCTCAGCAAGTCCGGTGCTGGGGTTCTGCGGCTGACGGGTCAGAATACTTACACTGGTGACACAACCGTTCTCGGTGGCACATTGAGGGTCGATGGCTCGATTGCTTCGTCCGACCTTGTTGTCGAGCGCGGCGCCATACTTTCCGGTACCGGCGTGGTCGGTGATACGGTGGTGCGCGGAACGGTTGCGCCCGGTAACTCGGTCGGCAAACTGACGGTCAATGGAGACTATGAACAGCAAGCGGGTTCGACTTACGTGCTGGAGATTCAGGACCGAACCCGGTCTGATTCGCTGGTGGTCACAGGGGCAGTGACCCTTGAGGATGGCGCCTCGCTCGTTGTTAATCCCATGGACCGTCTTGCGCTGGATTTTGAATATCACATCATGACCGTTGGTGGAAGCCTGACAGGAAGCTTCACGGAGGTAGAGACAGATTTTGTGTTTCTTAATGAAGTTGTGGCGCAGGCCCTCGACGTTAACGGTGCATTGGACTTTGAAGTCACCCGCAATTCTGTCGAGATGGCCTCATTTGCCCAGTCTGGAAATCAGGCAGCTGTTGCCCGAGCAATCGACAGCCAGTTTCCGGGTACCGAGCCGTTCGATTCCTTCATGATCGTCACTGATTCGACCGCCTTGGCGGGTATGTACCAGGAACTGTCGGGTGAAATCTACGCCAGTAATCAGGCCGTGATCTTGAATAACAGCCGACTGGTGAGTCAATCCATCAATGGACGTATTCAGGACAGCTGGTTGTCTGATCCTTATGCAGGCCGTCAGGATGGACTTGCCCGAATCAATAACGAAACGACAGCCTGGACTGAGATTTACGGTAACTGGGACCGCCTTGCTGGTAGTCAGAATGCCACCAGTGTGTCAGCCAATGGCGCGGGTATCCTGATGGGCGTCGACCATGCGGTCTCGGAGTCCTTTCGTTTGGGCGGGGCGCTGGGATTTACGCAGTTGTGGGCCAACGCTTCGAACAGCAAAGCCTCGACCCAGGCATACCACCTTGCACTTTATGGAACTGGTTCGGTCGGTGCATTTCGGACCAGCGGTGGTATTACCCAGTCGTTCTTTGAGTCCGGCGTGAGTCGAACGCTTCCAGCTGGAATTGACTCCCCGGTAGGATCGTCGGCTTCTGGCAACCTGTCTGGCCGGGCCACGCAACTGTTTGCAGAAATGGGACTGCCGATGCGTATTGACCCGCTGAACGAGGTGCAACCTTTCGTGAATGTCAGTCAGACCTGGCTGCAAATGGGAAGCTTCAACGAGACCGGAAGTGTTGCTGCGCTTCGGGGGAATTCGAGTCATGCTTCGACGGCTTTCAGTACCGTTGGAGTGCGCTGGCAAAGAAGCTGGCAAGTCAAGGATGTCAAGTGGCAAGTCAGTGCGATGGCGGGTTGGCAGCACGGATGGGGAGATCTGTCTCCAAAAACAACGCTGGCTTTCAGTACAGGGGACAGTTTCAATGTGTACTCGGCACCGCTGGCACGCAATGGCGTAGCTTTTGAGCTGGGGGTGGGTGCTCAGATCGGACCATCAAGCCGTCTGTTGTTCGTTTATGCCGGTTCCTTTGGGGGCGGTACATCGACGCAGTCCTTGCAAGCCCAGTTGCGCTGGACTTTTTGATGCGTTGAGTGTTCAAGGCTGGATAACAGCCAGTGTCTTCAATCGACTCAGACAAAAAAATACGCCCGAAGGGGCGTAATTTTCTGATATCTTTATGTTTTTTTGGATTTGTCACGATTGCATCGAACGCTTCCAGACATAAGAGTGGTGCCGATGAGAGGAGTCGAACCTCCGACCTTCGCATTACGAATGCGCTGCTCTACCAACTGAGCTACATCGGCGAAAGCGAGCATTCTACCAGAACGAAGCGACCGCGTGTGTTTGAGTCGAAGAACTTTCCATGTAATTTGGTTAGACGCGACCGTTGGCAAGCCTGGATTTGCTCACTTGCCAGGCGAAGCTTGTCTTCCGGTGCGATGACTCCAGGTCCTGGATCCCTGTTCTGACCGGTTTCAACTTTCTTGATGGACGCTATCTGCCGAAGGCCCATAGGGGCAGGAGGGATATACTCGACAGTAGATGCCAGCTTTCTTGTTCGGCACCCCGCTTACTGTCAGATTTTGAATCATCGTGCTTGTCACCCTCGTCGGTTTTGCCTTCATATTTGGTCTCGCTCTCAGCCGTGTGGGTTTGCCACCCATGGTCGGATTTTTGTTAGCGGGATTTGCCTACAACCTGTCTGGTTTCGACAAGCCGGATGGCCTGAATATCGTGGCCGATCTTGGCGTGACATTGCTCTTGTTTACCATTGGACTGAAGCTTGACGTCAAAGTGTTGGCGCGAAGCGAAATCTGGATGACTTCCATTTTTCATATGGTTGCATCCACACTCCTGTTCACTGGGGTGCTGTTGCTGGCCGAGAGGCTTTTCCCGATACCACTGCTAGATATTTCTCTGGCAGGTACTCTGGCACTTGGCTTTGCGTTTTCCTTCTCGAGCACGGTGTATGCAGTCAAGGTGCTTGAGGAAAAGGGGGACATGACGGCCTTTTACGGCAAGATTGCGATTGGCATTCTGGTGATGCAGGATCTGTTTGCCGTCACCTTTCTTGCATTGAGTGAGGGGAAATATCCAACGATATGGGCTTTCTCGCTTTTATTGTTGCCCCTGTTTCGACGGATCTTATTCAAGTTGCTCGATGCTGCGGGTCACGGGGAGCTTCTGGCGTTGAGTGGCTTGTTCTTTGCCTTAGGGACAGGATTTGAGTTTTTCAGTGCGATTGGCCTGAAAGGCGATCTCGGAGCGTTGGTGCTAGGTGCCTTGCTGGCCAGTCATCGCAAGGCAAATGAGTTGTCAAAATCGCTTTTCAGCTTCAAAGAACTGATGCTGGTTGGATTTTTCTTGTCCATCGGCATGGAAGGTCTGCCTGATTCGACTGTTATTTTTGTTGCTGCATTACTGTGTGTGGCGATCATTCCAAAAGTGCTTCTCTATTACCTCATTATCTCGGTTCAGGGGTTGCGATCCAGAACGTCGTTGTTCGTGTCCCTTTCGTTAGCTAACTACTCCGAGTTCGGGTTGATCCTCGCCGCGCTCGGCGCCTCACAGGGCTGGCTGCCGCAGCAGTGGTTGCTGATCATGGCGATTTGCGTGAGTTTGAGCTTCGGCGTGTCGTCGCCCGTCACCCTGGCCTCCGAACGTATCTATCGACGGTTTAAGCCGTTTTGGGATATGTTTCAACCGGCGAGAACCCATCCCAGAGACCGGATGATCACCACCCGGGATGCCAAGGTGCTCGTCATTGGCATGGGCCGGGTGGGTAGTGGTGCGTATGATGAACTCAGTCGGTTATACGGGGAGCATATCCTGGGCATCGAACATGATGCTCAGAGGGTGGACTCCCAGCGAGCGGCTGGTCGCAATGTCTTGCTGGGTGATGCGGATGACACCGACTTCTGGAACAAGCTGAAAGCCGGAGACACTATCGAGCTGGTGGTTCTGGCGATGCCGAATCATGGTAGCAATGTCTATGCTGCTCAGCAGATTCGCAATCTGGCGATTGTCTGCGAGGTGGTGGCGATTGCCAAGTACGCCAAAGAAGTTGAAGAGCTTGCTGCATTGAAAGTGCCTGCTTTCAACATGTACTCAGAAGCAGGTGGTGCCCTGGCAAGGCATGCGCTCGCGACGCTGGGTGAGGCAAAAGCATCGTTCTGATACGCATCTTTGCCATTGAGCCTGACAAAAATTTTGACCTTGGCTGTGTGGCGGGTACCCATACTGTGTAGTTCGGTTTCGAATATCACGGTCAGAGTTCATGTCCGTTTGCACACCATCCAAATAGTTGGTATAGTTTCGCTTCTTCAGTTCCCCAATAGCTCAGTCGGTAGAGCGCCGGACTGTTAATCCGTAGGTCCCTGGTTCGAG
>CAZBIN010000036.1:0-18006 GCA_964491995.1 uncultured Orrella sp. | reverse complement strand
GGCAGCATCGCGCCCGGGGACTATTCCGCAGTGGCAATCACGGTCGCGCCGGCTTTCTGCAGGACCATGAAAATCAGATCCACTCGAGGCGAGAAACCCATAATCCCGTGCAATCTGCGCGAACTTTGGATATTGCTGGGGGGTGTGGCTACCCGTATTGACCTCGATCGCCAAGCCGCCACACGCCTTGAACTGCCGATAAAGCGCATCAAACTGCATATCACTGTACTTGTATCGCCCGGGATGGGCCAGCACCGCCACGCCACCAGCGTCGCAGATCCAGTCTATGGCATGTTCCAGATCAGCCCAACGGGTTGGTACATTGGCAACTCCATCGTCACCGAGATACTGATCGAACACTGCCTGCAGACTCTTGGCATACCCCTGCTCGACCATGTAACGCGCGAAATGAGTGCGGCTCAGCAACTGGACGTTGCCGGCCAGTGCCAGCGCACCCTCAAACGCGCCAGGAATCCCGAGGTTGTGCAACTTCTCTCCGATGGCCTCACCTCGCACCATCCGACCCGCGCGCGTATGCGCTAGCCCCTGAACCAAATTCGGGTTGTCCTCATCCACGCCCAGACCCACAATGTGAACCGTGCGAGCGGCCCAGGTCACGGAAATTTCAACACCCGCTATAAAGCTCATGCCCAGCGCCTGCGCAGTCTGACGTGCCGTCTTGATACCCGTGACTTCATCGTGGTCAGTCAAGGCCCACAAGTCAACGCCGTTGTCCGCGGCACGTCTTGCCAGCGCAGCAGGGTCAAGCACGCCATCAGACACACTGGAATGACAATGCAGGTCTACGCAGCGATACACCGTCTCAGGCCTCACTGAGAAACTGCTCGATCAGATCAATTTCGTGCGACACCATAAGACTCGGTGCATGCCCTACGCCGGCAATCTCGACGCTACGAGCATTGGCATTTCCTGAAACCATGCGGCTAACTGACTCGGCGCTCAGCAAATCGGATTCAGTACCATGCAGAACCAGTGTGGGTGCAGCAATCGCATCGAACACTCCCCAGAGATACTGTTCGCCCTTGGCCATGGCCTCGGGCGTCATGCCCACAAAACCACCCGCGATCGACGGATCGTAATGTTTGATCCATTTACCGTCCTTCTGTGCAAAATAGTGGCGGGAAAACATATCCCATTGCTCATCTGTCTTTAATCCAAAAGAGGCTGAGGTCTCTCGCAGATAGGCCACAGCACTCGGGTAATCATCAAATTCTTTGACTTCGCTCAGATACGCCCCAATGCGCAACAGTGAAGAAGGCTCGACGCGAGGACCCACGTCATTCAGGATCAGGCGATTGATCGGCACGATCGGATTCGGAATGGTCGCCTTGAGACGAGCCGGTGGCGTCGGCGCTTTGCCGCGCGCAGCTTTTGCGACCAAACCACAGTAGACCATCGCAATCAGCCCTCCCATGGAAGTCCCCAGCCAGTTCAGTGAACTGGGCTGCAGTCGTCCGAGCAACGTGATGATGTCGGCAGCATATTGAGGGACCTGGTAGCCCGCCGGATTCGGTAGCCAGTCGGACAGTCCACGACCGACCACATCCGGGCAAATCACCCGATATCGTTTGGAGAGTCTTTGCGCCACCATATCGAAGTCCCGCCCATTACGGGTCAGGCCATGCACGCACAACAGAATGTCCCGATTGTCTCGATCACCCCAGTCGTAATAGGCCATGCGATGAATCCCAGCTGGACTGCTGCAGGCAATGGATTCCACTCGTGGTGCGCTCATGCTATCTCCTTTGGTTGCATTCTCTATATCTCCTTTGGTTTCATTGCGTTCATTTTAGGGTATTGCTGCCCTCAAAAGCGCGGTCTTCCCTCAAGCGTTCTGCGTGCCAGTAATGTCGGCGCAAATCTCTGGCGCCGACCACCGCAAGCCCTTGCGACCCTGAATCAATCCGGATCGAACCATCGACGGCACTCACCCAGACCCGTGCGCCCTGGGCATGCCAACGCCTGATCACCTCCGGATGGGGATGCCCAAACCGGTTGTGATGTCCTGCCTGAGCGATCGCGTGTACCGGTGCAAGCGCATGCACCCAGGCCTGATCTGAACTTGAAATGGAGCCGTGATGTGCCATCAGCACCACATCCACCGGTGTCAGCCGCTTGAGAAGAAGGTCCTGTGATGCGCTGTCATTGCCTGCAAGCGTCCCGGGTGCCGACGCCACTGGCGCCCGGGCCCGGTTGCGGCTACGTTGACTGGCCTTACCCTGTCCGGATTGGGGCACGGATTTGTACTGGGTTTTGTACTCGGTTTCGTGTGCTCTTGCTCGCGTTCTGTTGCGGGTCCTTTTTCGGGACTTCTCTGGGGTTGTTCCAGGCTTACGCTGATCCGCAATCGCGCCCGACTGCCGGTTTGAAGTCACTTCAAAGGCCTCCAGCCCGAGTAGCGATCGCTCCACCTTCGCGTCGATGTCGCCCGGTAGCAACGCCTTATGCCAGCGGCCTTGAACCAGCAATACACAACTGCAGCGGTTACGTGCGGCACCCGTCAGATTCTGTGTTGCACACTGGTTGAGCGGCGCCACCATGCGAAACGTAACATCGTCATAAGACCAGCTTTGCCCTGCTCGACAAGGCCGGTAGGTGTGACCTGTCAAGCCAGAGCCCCAGAGCCTCGCGGGCTCACGCACCCGCAAAAGCGTCTCCAGGCCTCCGACATGATCCATGTCCGGATGCGAAACAATCACATCATCAAGCTTTTTAATACCCATCGCACGCAACTGCGGAAAAACCACGCGAGACACCGCGTCGAGATCGCCCTGTCGCCAGCCCGTGTCAAACAGAATCTGATGATTCCGGGTTTGAACCAGAATGGCACTGCCCTGCCCGACATCAAACGCGACAAGGCGCCAGCCTCCCAGCTCCGGGGTTGCCGGTCGCCAGAACATCTGCGGCAAGAGTAACAACCAGGCCACTGAGCGGCCGACACCCGGTGGAGCGAGTAGCGCGATCAGGACGCCTGTCATGCTCCCTACGACGAGCCAGACAGGACCGGCAGGCACCTCCCAGACCGCAAAGGACAGGCCTGCCAGCCATTGTGTGGGCACAAGGGCCAACTCGGCGCACAGGTGGGCGACCTGCGCGGGCCATACCAGCCAGGCATCGGGGAGCGGTAACCAGGCGAGCAGCGCCAACATCAACGCCAGCGGCGTCACCACCAAACTGATCCATGGCACTGACCACAGATTGGCAGGAAGACTCACCAGACTGATCACATGAAACATTGCGGCCACCAGCGGAGCAGTCGCCAGCGTCACCGTCCACTGCAAACGCATGATGGCGTAAAAAGTGCCCAGCAGTCTGCAAATTTGTTTCTGGACACGGGTTTGTGTTTGGGTCTGGATATGCGCTGACGCCGGCGCAGAAGTACTCATCTTGAGCGTATTTTGCGCAAGAAGAAGCAGGCTTGCCACAGCGCCAAACGACAACCACAGGCCGCTGGTCAGCACAGACCATGGATCCAGTGCGGTCAGGATCCACAGTGCAATCGCCAGACAATCGTGTGTGGCCAGACGCAGTCCAAGCCGCCCCGATATCGCAAGGGCTCCCGCGGCAAGGGTATAAAACGTCCTCTGTGCTGGTATGCCCCAGCCTGCCAGCAGACAATAAACCAGTGCCCCGACGCTTGCGGTCGTCACAAAAACGATCGCAAGCGGCAACCGGTCGACAATGCTGCGTGCGTGCCAGCGAAAGCGCATGACCAGCAAACAGGCAAGCGTCCCAAGCACAGAAGCCAGCAAAGAGACATGTGTGCCACTGATCGCGACCAGATGAGAGATCCCTGCACGCGAAAACCACTCCCATTGCCGCGCGTTGATGCCCTGCTGATCACCGATGGCCAGCGCCACCAACACCCCTGCGAGCGGCTTGCCGTCCAGCGCATCAAGCATGCGTTGAGCGATATCGTGACGTATGGATGACAGCCAGGTCTGAAAGGCAGGCCTCTGAACCAAACCTTCAAGCGCGGCCACACCACGAACGCGAGCGGTAATGGCCACGGCCTGTTGCTGCAGTCGTTGTTCCGGGTCCGGACCATATTCGTTCAGATAACCATGAGGCGCGCGCCAGTTCAGCCTCGCGCGCCAGATCTGACCCGGACGCACCTTGAGCTGGCAGCCTCGCGAGCAGGCGCCCGGCCAGGCCAGCAAGACCTCGCGCGAAACAAATGGATGCGGTGCCGTCGTTGCGGTTTCAGACTCTGGTGATTCAACTTCCGTCATGACTTTAACCATGACTTTGACGCCTGTGCGTGTCCCGGTTCCTGTCTGGGCCGGCAGGCCGGTCACCTGAAATCGAACCACATCCTCCGTGTTCTCGAGATGAGCCGGAAAGCGCGCATTCACCGCCCATTGCGCCATCAGGCTCGCCCACGCAAACGCCAGGCCCGCAGTGGCTACCATCATGGCAACGGCGCCAAACATTCTGCGCAAATCTCCGGGGTGATACCCAGAAGACGGTCGTGGCGCAGATCGCCCCGCACCATGGATCTCCATGGCACGCAGCCGTGTCTCCACACCCCTTGTGCAGACCATGCCGGTGAACGCAAGCAAACTTGCCGCCACCCACAAGAACAATTCAACTTTGCCAGGGAGCCGGGCCTGTTGCTGGGCAAGCGAAATGCCAGACAGCCATGCCAGCGCGAGCCAGTAAATTCGCATGCAGAGTCATCGTGCCGAGCCTGGATACCGACAGTCTTATCGTTCCGGGTCTGCAGAGCAATTCGCAAAGACCGCAAACCTGACCATCATTACAAACGTCCTGAACATCGAAAACGCTGAAAAAAACGATTACTTGCCAACAAATCGATGCAACTTACGTCCAGATTGCTGCCAGTCGCGGAATGACCCGGAAGGCATTTCGGCCCGTCTGTTCCACCATTGGTTCGAACTCACACTGGCGCAATCGAGCCAGCTCACGACCGACCCTTTGAACTTGGGCTGGTTCATTGCGCCCACCCTTTTCAAGCCAGGCTGGTGCAATATCAGGCGCGTCGGTTTCAAGTACCAGCGCAGACAGGGGCAACTCTGTGGCGAGACGCCGGACCTGCAGCGCCCGTGTGAAAGTCATTGCGCCGCCGATGCCCAGTGCAAAGCCCTGCTCGATAAACTGGCGGGCTTGTTGCAAGCTGCCGTTAAACGCGTGAGCAATCCCGCCAGGACTTGTGTCGCGGCGCAACCACTTGAGCAACTCATCCTGAGATTTCCTGACATGCAGGAGTACCGGCAAACCGAACTCCCGAGCCATCTTCATCTGCTCACGGTAAAAATGTATCTGATCGTCTCGAGCCTGGCCTGAAGCAATTTCGGGCACAAAAAAGTCCAGCCCAATCTCGCCAACGGCGACGAGTTGAGGGTCGTCGATGTGCTGCAAGATGAACTGTCGCATCCGGACAAGGTCATCTTCTGCCGCTGCATGGACGTACATCGGGTGAATGCCGATCGCGTAGGCGGCCCATGGGATCGAACGTGCCAGATCACGCACTCGCTGAAAGCCAGGGACATCGACAGCCGGAATCAATATCCCGCGAACCCCTTGCGACCAGGCACGCTCAATAACGACTACACGATCCGGGTCAAACTCTGACGCATCCAGATGGCAGTGAGTGTCATAGAGCCTGCGCCGAGAACGAGGCTGATCTGACAGGGGTCTGTCCGACGCGGAATTATTGCGACCCGCGGTTCCCAGGATATCCAATCTTCGCCTCAACTGCGACTGTGAACACCCGTGTCAAGCTCGGTGAGCACACCATCAATCATATTCAGCACCCTGTCCGCGCGAGCCGCCAGCTCCAGATCGTGGGTCACGACCACAACCGCGATAGCATGCTCGCGCTTGATGGTTTCGATCATCTCAAACATATGCTGCGCGGTACGGCGGTCAAGATTACCTGTGGGCTCATCAGCGAGAACGCAATCCGGCGAAGCCACCAGTGCACGCGCCAGGGCGACTCGTTGCCTTTCTCCACCCGAGAGTTGTCCCGGGTAGTGGTCGACCCGGCTTTCCAGCCCCATGCTTACAAGTAACGGACGAGCAGTCGCACGAGCCAGCTTGAGCGACGTGCCTCTGACGACCAAGGGCATCGCCACATTATCCAGCGCATTGAACTCCCTGAGCAAATGATGGAACTGGTAGACGAACCCGAGCCGCTCATTGCGCAAACGGCTGCGGGCAACTTCCTTCATGTCCCGTGTGGCCTGTCCACGTACAAACACGTCGCCCGAGTCCGGACGATCCAGCAGGCCCAGGCAATGCAGCAAGGTACTCTTGCCCGATCCGGATGCGCCGACGATAGCGACTAACTCTCCGGCACTGACAGACAAATTGACACCTTTGAGCACATCGATCCGTTGCTCGCCATCGCTGTAGTGGCGCCCGATCGAGCGCGCTTGCAGGACGATATTGTGGGTCGTAGCCTGTTTGGCAGTGGACCCGGAATTCAAGGCCTCAATCATGGCGCAGCACCTGTGCGGGTTCGACGCGCGAGGCGCGCCAGCTTGGATAAAGCGTCGCGAGTAGTGACAGCACCAGGGATGTCAGCCCAATCGTCACAATGTCATCGAGGCGAGGATCCGAGGGCAGCGCCGAGATGAAATAGATTTCCTGCGGCAAAAACTCGACATTGAACAAACGTTCGAGTGCTGGCACGATGACATCAATGTTGTACGCAATCAGGCAGCCACCCGCCACCCCGAGCAGCGTTCCGATAATGCCGATCAAAGCGCCCTGGATCAGAAATATTCTGGCAATCTTGCCGGGCGTGGCACCAAAACTGCGCAAAATCGCGATGTCAGACTGCTTGTCCTTGACTGCCATGACCTGCGAAGACAGCAAATTGAAGGCAGCGACTGCCACAATCAGAGCCAGAATAATAAACATCATTCTCTTTTCGGTTTGAACTGCAGCGAACCAGGTCCTGTTGTTTCGCGACCAGTCCGCCACAAACACCTCAGGCGGCAACAAAGACTGCAACTGACTGCCCACCCGCATGGCTTCGTACATATTCTGCACCTTCAGCCGCACCCCTGCCGAGCCCGTATCGCGAAACAGGCGAGCGGCATCTTGCGCCTGCGCAAAAATCAATGAGCTGTCGTACTCGTAGTGCCCGGAACGATAAAGACCCACCACGGTAAACTGACGCATCCTCGGAGAGAACCCGGCCGGGCTCACACTGCCTTGGGGCGCCAGCACCATCACCGTATCACCAACATTCACACCCAGGATGTGTGCCAGATTCTGGCCAATCACTAACCCGAAACCACCCTCGGTTAGCGAGGCAAGCGAGCCACTCACCATTTGCTGCGCCAGCTCCGACACGTCAGCCTCGGCTCCGGGATCAATCCCCCTGACCTGAACCCCGCGCAGCACCTGACCCCGCATAACTATCGCAGGCGCTGCCACAAAGGGTGCAGCCGCGACCACCTCAGGATGTTGAAGCGCTCTCTCGGACAACTCTTCAAAACGGTCGAGCACAGCTTCGGGCACTTGCCCCGGCACGAAAAGCTCGATATGTGGCAACACCGACAGCATGCGGTCGCGCACATCGCGCTGAAACCCGTTCATCACCGACAACACCACGATCAGGGCAGCAACCCCAAGGGCAATCCCGGCCATCGACATCATCGCCACAAATGACACGAAGCGGTCTTTGCCAGAACTGCCCGAACGCCTTGCGCTCAATCCTGCATAGCGCGAGCCCACCCAAAACTCAAAAGCGTATTTCATGTAACCCCACCGGTATCCGATGTGCGCAATTATGGCATCACCATGCACGCCGCCATATTGGCGACTACAGTAAACCTTACAATACCAACCATGAAATGGATTGTCACCGACGCTTTGCCGCCCGCCTCCCTCGCGCAGCCGCTTTCACAGGCATTGCAATCTTCTGCCGTCGCCACGTCACAGCGACTCTCGGATTTGTGCGAGCGCTTTGATGCGCATGTAGAACCCAGTCCAGTTCAGGCATTCGGCTGCACCCCCGGTGAACGGCTTTTACTGGAGTCTTTAGGTTGCCCTGACACATCACTTCAAGTCAGCGAATCATCAGACCCAGGCAAGCCTATTGGCGCCTCGCTTGCTGCCTTGCACGCCGGTGTCAGTGACAACGGTCAAACCGTCTGGATTGCAGAATCGTGCAGCACCATCATCTCGCCTGATCGCGCAACCCTGATCACACTGCCGTGGCTACAGGCCACCCCGGCGCAACTTCAGGCGCTGCAAATGGCCGCTCAAGACTTGCTGGGCAAGCCCGGCGATGCCATCTGGTTGCAGCCCATTGACGCAGGACGATGGCGCGTGCATGCATTATTTCCGGACCATGCCTGGCTTGCATCGCCAGCGGCAGTCCAGGGCAAAGACATGGGTGACTGGTGGCCCACTGAAACCCACTGGAAAGCCTGGCGGCGTCTGCTCAACGAGATACAGATGTGTTGGCATGAGCACCCGGTCAATATTGAAAGGCAAGAGGCCGGAGAACCTGAAATCAACGGCCTTTGGCTATACGGGGGGGGGCGTGGCTGGGCACCCTCAGCCACGACAGACGTCCAATGGCTAACGACATTGAGCGAATCCTCGACACGCGGCGATTGGCAACAGTGGCTCCATGACTACGAGTCAGTAGCCCAGCAGCTCATCGAGGCCGCTGCAGACGGGCAGTCCCTCGATCAAAACCCGATTCGCGCGGCGGCTTCCAGGTCGAGCGCGGCAGACCCGGGTTTCGAGATCATCCTGACAGGGCAGGACCGGATTGTGCGGCTGACCCCTCGCGATCGAAGTGGGAGCGGCAGCGGGGGCGCTCGCCTGGTTCGTCATCTGGCCCAGCGCGTTGCACCGCGTTTTTTTAAAAAAACAGACAAACCTCAACCCTGGAGCACATGGTGGAACAGCGTTTAACCAGACTTCGCCCCGTTTCACACGTATCGGCTCAGAAATTGGCTCAACAGGGTGTGCATCCACTGCTCGCAAGGTTGTTGGCCGCACGCGGCGTGCGCGATGTCGAGGAGCTGTCGAGTGACTGGAAACACCTCATCGATCCTGCCACTCTGACCCAGGTTGACCGGGCATCTGAAGTACTGGCCGATGCGATTGAGCAAAAGCAGCGTTTGCTCATCATCGCTGATTATGACTGCGACGGAGCGACAGCTTGCGCGGTCGCCTTGAGGGGGCTCCGGGCGTTGGGCGCGACTGTGGATTTTCTGGTGCCAAACCGGTTTGAAACCGGTTATGGGCTGTCTGCAGAGGTGGTCCGTCTGGCGCTTGAACATCCTGCAGGCAAGCCCGACATTCTTGTCACAGTCGACAACGGCATTGCGAGCGTCGATGGCGTACGAGTCGCCCGGGAACTTGGCATGCAAGTCGTTGTGACAGACCACCATCTACCGGGAGACTCGCTTCCCGATGCGCTGGCAATCGTCAATCCGAATCAACCGGACTGTGGGTTCAGATCCAAGAACCTCGCTGGCGTGGGCGTCATCTTCTACGTACTGATGGCGCTTCGAAGCGAGATGCGCAAGCGCGGACATTTTGAGGGGGGCCATCAGCCAAGACTTGACACCCTCGTGGACCTTGTCGCACTCGGAACGGTGGCAGATGTGGTGCGCCTTGATGCCAACAACCGCCTGCTAGTCGCGCGCGGTCTGGCACGCATTCGACAAGGACTCATGCAACCGGGCATTCGCGCCCTGTTCTCTGTCAGTGGGCGCGACCCAGCGAGCGCCAGCACGTTTGACCTTGGATTTACGATCGGACCACGAATCAATGCTGCTGGTCGACTCACAGACATGCGCATTGGAATTGAATGTCTGAGCACGGACGATTTTGATCATGCGCTATCGCTGGCAAGGCAGCTTGATGAAATCAACCAGCAGCGACGTCAGATCGAATCCGTGATGAAGGAGCAGGCGCTTGCGGCCGTCGGGGCAGTTGAACCTGACACGCAACGAGCGGCGATCTGCGTGCACCATCCGCAATGGCATCAAGGTGTCGTGGGACTTGTCGCCTCACGCCTGAAGGAACAGTACTATCGCCCGGTGATTGCGTTTGCACAGGGTGAGGATGGCCACTGGCGTGGCTCCGGAAGATCCATCCCCGATGTCCATCTGCGGGATGTGCTTGACCTGGTTTCCAAGCGTCACGCAGGCATGATCCTGAAGTTTGGCGGGCATGCCATGGCGGCTGGACTGACGCTTGCGGATGGTTGCCTCGAACAGTTTGAAAACGCCTTCACGCAGGCCGTCATCGAACTCTCCGGAAGAGATTCGTTTGAACCCGTTATTGAAACTGACGGGTCACTGGAGTCCGGGTGGGCAAACGTACAGGCAGCCCAGTTAATTGAAGATCAAGTATGGGGGTCGGGTTTTGCGGTGCCGCTCTTCCAGGATGTCTTCCAGGTCATCAGCCAGCGTCTGGTGGGTGGCAAGCACATGAAGCTGTCCCTTGCCCGGGGCCAGCAGCGTTTCGACGCCATATGGTTTAACCAGGACCAGCCGCTGCCAGAGACCATCGAGGCGGTTTACCGGGTAGCGCCCAACGTATGGCAGTCTCGTGTCAGCTTGCAACTTATCATTGAGGCTGCGTGGCCATCCTGAGTACTTGTCCGTGCTCGGACGACAAAGTTCACAGGGGCACCCTCTAGGCTAAAATAGAAAGTTGAACCCGAAATCAAGCAGGAAGTAGCAATCATATGGAAGCAGAACGCCAAAACGCACTGGCCTCACGTCTGGCCGACTATCTGGCACGTGAACTGGCCGCCCGGAGGTATCTTTGACTACGATGACAAAGCCAACCGCCTAGAAGTTGTCAACGCTGAACTCGAAGATCCCCAGGTCTGGAACAATCCCGAACACGCCCAGGCTTTGGGTCGCGAAAAGAAAAGTCTGGAAGACATTGTGCGCACGCTGGAGTCTCTGGATCAGTCAATTCGCGACAGTCAGGAACTGTTCGAGCTCGCGGCCTCTGATGACGATGACGAGACGCTGATTTCGATAGAGTCAGATGCCGATGCATTTCAACAAGCCATCGAAGCTCTCGAATTCAGGCGTATGTTCTGCAACCCTGCCGATCCGCTGAACTGCTTTGTTGACATTCAATCCGGTGCTGGTGGCACGGAAGCCCAGGACTGGGCATCAATGCTGTTGCGTCAGTACCTGCGTTACTGCGAAAGAAAAGGTTTCAAAGCCGAAGTTCTTGAGGAGTCCGAAGGTGACATCGCGGGGATCAAGTCGGCCACGATCAAGGTCGAGGGCGAGTACGCATTTGGACATCTGAGAACAGAAACCGGTGTGCATCGCCTCGTGCGCAAAAGCCCGTTTGACTCCTCGGGCGGTCGTCACACATCGTTTGCCAGTGTGTTTGTCTATCCTCAGGTCGATGACTCGATCGAGATCGAGATCAACCCTGCGGACCTGCGTGTCGACACCTACCGTGCCAGCGGAGCGGGTGGTCAGCACATCAACAAAACCGATTCTGCCGTTCGACTGACCCACATGCCCACCGGTATTGTGGTGCAGTGTCAGAGTGACCGCTCGCAACACCGCAACCGTGCCGAGGCCATGGATATGCTTCGATCCAAACTCTATGAGCTTGAGATGCGCAATCGAATGGCCGAACAACAAAAGATGGAAGACGCCAAGACCGATGTAGGCTGGGGTCACCAGATTCGCTCCTACGTCCTGGATCAAAGCCGGATCAAGGATCTGAGGACTTCAGTTGAAATCTCCAACACTCAGAAGGTGCTTGACGGTGATCTCGATCCGTTCATTCAAGCCAGCCTCAAGCAGGGACTTTAAGAGATCAAACACATGTCACAAGAAAAACCCACTACCATCATCACCGGAGCCACCCGAGGTCTCGGACGTGCCATGGCCGAGCAACTGGCGGCCAGCGGCGAGCGTGTCATCACCATGGGCAGACGCAGTGTCCCGGATCTGCTGGACAAAGCCAGAGCCAGTGGCACTGACTGGCATGAACTGATCGTCGATCTTGCAGATCGTAGCGAGACCGGCAAAGCGGGTCAGGCGCTGATGACTTTGCTTGAAGGTGTCCAGACGGCACGGATCATTTTGAATGCGGGCACCGTCAACCCGATCGCACCGGTCGACCACCAGACGGACATTGAACAGATCGGCATTGCGTTTGACATCAACATCGTTGCACCGATCTATCTGACGGGTTGCTTTCTCAAGGCAACTGAGGGCGCGCAGGACCGGCGCATCATGATGATTTCCTCAGGCGCGGGTCGCAACGCATCGCACAGCTGGGGGGTCTATTGCGCTACCAAAGCGGCAATGGACCGGTTTGCAGAGGCTGTGAAGATTGAGGCACATGCCAACGCACGAGTCTGCTCGATGGCACCCGGTGTCATCGACACACCGATGCAGGAAACGATCCGGGGCACGGCTAGCGACCTGTTTCCCAACCGTCAGAAATTTGAAGACATGCATCGAAACGGTGTTTTGGTTGCACCCGAGGTGACGGCCCGCAACCTGCTCGCCCTGCTCGCGCGTGAAGATTTTGGTGATCGCGCCATTGATGACGTTCGTCAACACACTTTTTGATCATGACTCAAGCTCCCCTCTCCGAGAATCACCTCATCGCCGAACGTCGCCAGAAACTTGCCCATATGCGGCAATCGGGTCAGGTGTATCCCAACGACTTCACGCCTGGGCACCGTGCCGGTATTTTGCACTTTCTGTATGGCGAGCAGGACAAGCCAAGTCTTGAAGCGCTCGCCCATCCAGTGTCGGTTGCCGGGCGCATGATGCTCAAGCGAGTCATGGGCAAGGCCAGTTTTGCGACGCTGCAAGACACCACTGGACGCATTCAGATTTATCTGGACAAGGGTTCGATCGGTGAAGATGTCTATGAACAGTTCAAGCACTGGGACCTCGGCGATATTCTCGGCGTTCAAGGGGTGGTTTTTAAAACCAACAAGGGCGAGCTCTCGGTTCATGCCACCGAGATCAGACTGCTGAGCAAATCCTTGCGTCCGTTACCTGACAAGTTCCACGGCGTGACTGACCAGGAATTGCGGTATCGGCAGCGATATGTCGATCTGATCGTCACACAGCAAACCCGCGATACATTTGCACTTCGAAGCAAAGCCATTGCCGCCATGCGCCAGGTGATGGTCGAGCATGAGTTTCTGGAAGTCGAAACACCGATGTTGCAGCCCATCCCGGGTGGCGCCGCGGCCAAACCGTTCATCACGCATCACAATGCGCTGGACATGCCAATGTTTCTGCGCATCGCGCCGGAGCTGTATCTGAAGCGACTGATCGTAGGTGGATTCGAACGCGTGTTCGAGATCAACCGAAACTTTCGCAATGAAGGCGTCAGTCCACGTCACAACCCCGAATTCACGATGATGGAGTTCTATGCGGCCTACACCGATTACCGCTGGCTGATGGACTTCACGGAATCGCTGATTCGGGAAGTCGCCATCAAAGCAACGGGTAGCGCCACCCTGACCTATCAGGAAAAGGTTCTGGATCTTGCAAAACCCTTCAAACGTCAGACGATCGTTGAGGCGATCAAAGAGCATGCTTCCCATTACGAAACGGAGCAGCTCGCCAACGTGGAGTTCCTCAAAACTGAACTCGAACGCCTTGGTGTCAACACAGACGACCCTGCGTTTACACACGCAGGTGTGGGTGCGTGGCAGCTTGCTCTGTTTGAGGAAGTGGCTGAGCCCAACCTATGGGAGCCAACATACATCATCGACTATCCTGTGGAGGTTTCGCCGCTAGCCCGTGCATCCGATACACAGCAGGGCATCACCGAGCGCTATGAGCTTTTCATCGCAGGACGCGAGCTTGCCAATGGCTTCTCTGAGCTCAATGACCCGGAAGACCAGGCAGCAAGGTTTGCCGCTCAGGTTGCAGCCAAAGATGCGGGTGACGAAGAAGCAATGTTCTACGACGAGGACTACATCCGGGCGCTCGAATACGGTATGCCTCCAACCGGTGGCTGCGGTATCGGGGTCGATCGTCTGATCATGTTATTAACCGACAGTGCCAGTATTCGAGATGTCATTCTTTTCCCGCACATGCGCAAGGTCGAAGGGTAAGTCGGGTAGATTTTTCGTGCATACGCACGAACATCTGCACAGAGTTCCCCTGAGGACCGCTTCTTAGTGATCCTCAGGGGTTCGCAAGAGTTGACATCACTGCCCGTTGTTAATGGCAGAGAGCAAGAAGAGTCCTTCGGTTGATGGGTTGTTCTTTTTAGATACAGTCCGGGGATCAGTGCGATGTCAGCGATCGCCACCGATTGGGCACACGTGTAATGATTTGAAATCTTTTTCACGGCTTGAGGCTCAAGCCGCCCACCCGTGCGTTTAAACTTCCACTCGCTCGAGCCCTACCTAACCCATGGATCTGCTGTCACCTTAAGCGCAGGCCACAAGCATTGACCCAGCGGGAGAGTCCTGCCACAGGGTCATCCGTTGCACGGTACTCACAACCAATCCAGCCTTGGTATCCGATGTTCACCAGATGCTGGAAGACCGCTTCATAGCGTACCTCTCCGAGATCGGGCTCGTCACGGTTTGGAACGCCCGCCACCTGGACGTGTGCAATGTGCGATAGAAACTGGCTCAGCCGGTTGAGGATATCGCCCTGTGCAACACCCACATGATAGACATCAAACATGAGCTTGACGTTGCTACGACCACAGGCTTGACGAATCGCATCCGACGCTTCCTGTGTGTGGTAGAAATAACCGGGCTTGTCCCGACCGTTGATGGCCTCGAGCAGCAATGTGATTCCATGGGGCCTTGCGAGATCACTGGCCCAACGCAAGTTCTCCAGAAAACTGGCGGTTGCGGCTTGAGAATCGTCACAACACTGGCCGGGCAACACATGGATCATGCGCGCACCGCTGTCATGTGCCCAGTCCAGGGAGCATTCAAAAGCTTTCCGAAACTCTGACTCCCGTCCTGGTTGAGCAGCAAGTCCTGTGTCACCTCGAGCCAGATCGCCCTGTGGCGTGTTGATCGACAACACTTCAAGTCCGAACTCTCGACATCCCCTGGCCACTTCCCGTGCCGACACATCGTAGGGCCAATGCATTTCGACACCATGAAACCCTGCCTTGGCAGCTTCTTCAATACGCGCGAGCAAAGGCTCCTGCGGCCACAGAAAGCCCAGATTGGCAGATAGTTTCAGATGCAGGGTCATCGCAAGTCATAAGTCTTTGAGCCACGGGCCCCTGATGAACGTACGCGAATACTCCAGCGAATCATTCTGGATGAAGCAGCTTGATACGCAGGAAAGTGCCAGTCGCGCCACATCAGGGGGTCGCCATTGCGGGTACGAGCCTCAATAGCCTGATCCACCACCCGAACCTGCCGCGGCCCCTCTGGCCTGTGCGAGAGCCGCTTTGGCTGCCGCACCGAGCAGACCTGCCTCGTTGCCAGGCGTTACCATCAGGAAACCCTGCGAGAGGCGCATCTGTGCCGCCTGTCCTGATGAGCAAAAAATGCCAGGTATCTTGTTGTGTGCCACCGTTCTTTCCTGAATATGGGCGATTGCCTGCACGACCTCAGAGGCGGTGGGTTCTGAACTCGGCGCGTAACCTAGTGCCAGGCTCAGATCATTCGGTCCAATGTAAATGCCATCAAGCCCTTCGACGGCAAGGATGGCATCCAGATTATCCAGCCCTGCCCGAGTTTCGATCATGCCGATCGTCAAAATCTCGTTGTCAGCGTGTGGATAATAGTCCGCACCACCATACAGCAGCCCTCGGGAAGGTCCAAACGAGCGGTCACCTTTGGGTGGGTAGCGGCAAGCCGATACAAATCTTGCGGCATCATCCGGCGTTGAAATCATTGGGCATATGATCCCATAGGCACCCGCATCCAGCAGTCGCATGATCTGCGCCCCATCGTTAACCGGAACACGAGCTAACGGAATGGCCGGTGTCGCCGATAGCGCCTGAAACATCGGCAACGCAGAATCAAATCCGATCATGCCGTGCTGCAGGTCTACCGTCACCGCCTCAAAACCAGAGCGGCCAATGATCTCCGCAGAAAAAGAGGACGGAATGGCAAGCCAGCCATTGATGACAGACTTACCAGCCTGCAAGGCGCGTTTAACGGTATTTTCTTTCACGATATTCCTTGACACACAAACAGATTGAATCAAATGTCGAATCACAGATCGGTCATGGCTTGGGTCTCGGATCGGTTCCCGCGCGGATCGTTAGTGACTTTCTTTAGCGTGATTGATGGTGTACCGGGGAATCTCGATCGTCAAGTCCTCATCGCGAATCACTGCCTGACATGACAGTCGGGACGAGGTACTCAGACCCCATGCACGGTCCAGCATATCTTCTTCAGAGTCAGTCGCGTCATCCAGAGACTCGAACCCGCTGCGTACAATCACGTGACAGGTCGTGCATGCACAAGAAAGCTCGCAGGCATGCTCAATCTCGATATCGTTGTCTAGCAAGACCCGGCATATCGACTCTCCCTCGGGTGCGTCATCAATCACAGCGCCCGAAGGGCATAGATCTGGGTGTGGCAAAACAGTCAGTTTAGGCATATTGATAATTTTTCAGATTTCATCCAGTGTTCGACCCGTCAGCGCTGCACGAATACTCCTGTCCATTCGGCGTGATGCGAAATCATCGGTCACTTTTGACAGAGACTCATAACTTTCCCGAACGGCCTCGACATCGTCTGACTCCAGCAATGCCATCGTTCGTTCAATCTGGGCATCAATGGCGACACGTTCTTGATCTGACAAAAGATCTCCGTCTTGTGCCAGCGCCGCCTGAGTTGACTCAACCAGTTGACGGGCCTCGACCTGCTGCTCGCGAAGCATACGCATCCGGGCATCAGTATCAGCACTTGCAACACCATCGGCCAGCATTCGGGCAATCTCGTCATCCGACAAGCCATGGGAAGGTTTGACCGTCACAGACGCTTCAATGCCTTTTGACTGCTCACGAGCGCAAACACTCAGAAGGCCATCCGCATCAACCTGAAACGTCACCCGAATTCGCGCAGCACCTGCAACCATGGGCGGGATTCCGCGTAACTCGAACCGGGCGAGCGAACGACATTCACTCACCAGATCGCGCTCACCCTGGACGACGTGGAGCGCCATTGCCGTCTGGCCGTCCTGATACGTCGTAAATTCCTGAGCTCGTGCAACAGGGATCGTGCTGTTACGCGATATGATCGTCTCGACCAATCCGCCCATCGTTTCTAGGCCTAGGGACAATGGCGTGACATCGAGCAAAAGCCAGTCTTCATCAACGCTACGATTGCCCGCAAGCAAGTTGGCTTGCTTGGCAGCACCTATGGCGACGACCTCATCGGGATTCAAATCAACCAGCGGCGTTTGCCCAAAAAACTCACCGACGAGTGTTTGCACCACCGGCATACGGGTTGCGCCACCGACCATCACCACCCCGTTAATTTCCGCCTTGGACAGACCCGCATCCTCAAGTGCACGTTTTGCACAGGAGAGTGTCCGGTTGACCAGACGCGCCGCAATCTGCTCAAAAACCTCACGAGACAGGGAAATGCTGGACAGAGGACCCATCAAACCTGTTGGCTCGGTCGCATGAGCGGACTCCGTCAGCCTTTCACGCAAACGCCTCGCAGCAATAAGCAAATGTCTCTGGCTGGCAGGGTCTACCGATATGGATCGATCTGATAAACCTGAAGGGTCTCGTCCCTCGGGCGTTTCCGAAACCGCCAGCGGTTGCGCCTGTTTCAAAACATGGGCTACGATCGCCTCATCAAAATCATCGCCGCCCAAAGAGGTATCCCCCCCTGTCGCAATCACTTCGAACACACCTTTTGTCAGACGCAACAAGGACAGATCAAAGGTACCGCCGCCGAGGTCATAAACGGCATACACACCTTCGGACCCATTATCCAGACCATAAGCAATCGCCGCAGCGGTGGGTTCGTTCAACAAACGCAGCACGTCCAGGCCCGCCAAGCGGGCTGCATCCTTGGTC
>CAZBIN010000035.1:0-18010 GCA_964491995.1 uncultured Orrella sp. | reverse complement strand
CGTCGACACGCCGGGCAAAAGCAAACCACACCAGCCCGACGGGTTTGTCTGCAGAGCCCCCGCCGGGACCTGCAATGCCTGTTGTTGCAAGCGACAGATGCGCCTTGGGCGCCATAGCCAGCGCACCGGCTGCCATCTGCCTGGCCACCGGCTCACTCACCGCCCCGAAATCTCTTAGCATTTGTGCAGCGACCCCGAGCTGAGTCATCTTCGCCTTGTTTGTATAGGTCACCCAGCCCTGATCGAACCAGTTGCTGCTGCCGGGCACCGAGGTCAAAGCCCCGGCAAGAAGACCGCCCGTACACGACTCTGCGGTCGCAACCAGCATCCCCTTGCTTGTCAGACACTCACCCAGCTCTCTGGCTAGGGAGTGCACGCCTTCTTGATCAATCATTGTCCCACCTCAAAATACGACATACCTTGCAATAGTCCGAACATGATGATCCATGCGTAGATGGCTGCCACCACATCGTCAAGCATCACACCGAGACCTCCCTTGACGCTGGCATCCACGGTGCGGATCGGAAACGGCTTGGCCACATCAAACACACGAAACAGTATCACTGCAATCACCACGACATACGTGTGACTGGGCAGCGCCCAGAGCAACATCCACACGGCCACTATCTCGTCCCAAACCATGCCAACGTGATCATCCACCCCCAGCCGTCGGCCTGTCCGATCACATGCAATGCACCCGAGCACGAAGGCCAGAACGATGAAGATGCCCAGCATCGGCTCGGGCAACCACGCCAGCAAGGCAGGCCACATGACCGCTGCAAGCAATGACCCCCAAGTACCAGAGCCGGGCCTGATCAGGCCGATCCCAAAACCAAATGCAATAAAATAAGAAGGGTGACAGATGACCTGCGAGAGGGTTGGCCAGACGACCTTGTGCCGATCGCGAACCCCGAGCTTGACCGGCTCAGCCATCCTCATGCCCCCCTGAAGTGATCAAACCCGCCACAACCAACTGCCATGGCCTTCCCATCGGCATCCATGACATCAAGGCCCTCACCTTCCTGCATCATACCGATGCGAGTCAGGGGTATGTCGAGTTGTTCTCCAATCCGCACGATGTCATCGCGCCTTGCGGTATCTGCCGTGAAGCACAACTCATAAACATCCCCCCCTGTCAGCACAGCAGTCGCACAAAGGTCTGACGGCAGCCCTTTAAGTCGGGGATCGACCGGAAGATCAGCATAATGAATACTGGCGCCACAGCCACTGGCTTTGAGTATATGACCCAGGTCCTGCAGCAAGCCATCCGAGATATCAATGGCAGCTCGCGCCACGCCCAGCAGTGATTGACCGAGTGATAGACGCGGCTGCGGCATCTCAAGCGCATCTCGAACACGCGCAAGATACTCCACAGTGATCCTGGGGTCAGCCTGCAAACCAAGTAGCGCGACATGGGCGGCACCGAGGTAGCCACTGACCCAGATGTCATCGCCTGGTCGTGCATGGCTTCTCAGCAAACCGGGCTCCCCTGCTGGCAAAGTACCAAGGGCGGTCACACTGATCACAATCTCGTTTTTTACACGAACGGTATCACCGCCCAGCAAGGGACATTCCGATTGCTCTGTCAATGCCAGCAAACCCCGCGAGAATCCGTCAAGCCATTGCGGGTCGGCCTGTCTCAAACCCAGACCGAGCAGACACCCGACAGGCTTGGCACCCATAGCAGCAAGATCGGAAAGGTTCACAGCGAGGGCTTTATGCCCAAGTGTTTCTGGATTGACGTCTGAAAAAAAATGGCGACCTTCGATCAGAAGATCCTTGCAAACCACGAGTTGAGTGTTCGCAGGCATTGGCAACCTAGCAGCATCGTCGCCAACACCCAGAACATCCGTTGCCACCCGACCCTGAAAATACCGTCGAATCAGCGAGAACTCGTCGAGTGCCATATCTTTTGCGGTTCAGCGGCCCTGGCTTGCGCGCCGGACCTCCGCCTCACGTACCTGCAACGCAACTTTGTCCAGCACCCCGTTGACGAACTTGAATCCGTCAGTGCCGCCAAAGGACTTGGCCAGCTCAACCGACTCATTGATCGCAACCCGATACGGCACATCGATTTTGTGCACCAGTTCGAAAGTCCCCACCAGCAAAATCGCGTGCTCAACCGGGGACAGCTCACTGATAGGCCTGTCGACATAAGGTGCAAAAATCTCACGCAGCGCTTGCGCATGCCCCGTAACGCCATTCCAGATCGTGCTGAACCATGCACTATCTGCCTGTGCAAACTCGACATCTTCGCGCACGTGCGCTTCAATCGCACCTTGTTCATTAGCTGCGTCAGGCCCATTGAGCAACCAGGCGTAAATCGCCTGAAGTGCAAACTCTCTGGATCGCCTGCGCGCACTTCTAGGCTTGGCATCGAGCCGGGGCGCGCCCCCGGCAGAAGTCGAATCGGTCATCAGTCTTCAATCTCGTCATCACTTGGCTCGGGCTCAAGAGCCATCAGCAAATTGGCCATCTCGACAGCCGCCTGGGCACAATCTTTGCCCTTGCCAGCCGCACGTGCATCGGCCTGAGCCTCGTTCTCTGTGGTCAACACACCGTTGATAACCGGTACACCAGTCTCGAGCGCCACTCGGGCAATGGCTGTTGCACTCTCGTTGCTGACGATCTCAAAGTGGTAGGTCTCGCCACGGATCACAGCTCCGAGCGCGATCAGCGCGTCAAACTCACCCGTCTCTGCCATATGCGCCAGGGTAATGCCGAGCTCGAGCGCACCCGGGACTGTGACAACCATGATGTCACTTTCCTGAAGGCCCAGCTCGACGAGCTCGAGCAGGCATGCGTCAAGCTCCGTAAGCCCGATCTCTTCATTGAAACGGGCGCGCACGATACCGATGTGCAAACCTTCGCCGTTCAGATCGGGTGTAATTGTGTAGGGGCTCATGACTCATCCTGTGTTGTGTGAAGTTGCGATCCATCGTCATAGGCGACGACTTCAAGGCCGAACCCATGCATGATACTGGGCATTTTGCGCGGACGTGCCAACAATCGCATTTTTCCGACGCCGAGATCCCGCAAAATCTGCGCACCGATACCATAGTTACGCAAGTCCATCCGCTCACGCGCACGACCACGCAACCGATCATGTGGCTGATCAGCCAGCAGATGGGCGGCCTGGGCTAACACATCGTCGGCATCGGGATCCGCATTGAGCAATACCATCACACCCGCATCAGATTGCGCCAGCGACTGCATGGCGTTTTCAATGCCCCAGGAGTGTCCAGCATTCTGTGTACCAATCAGATCCAGAAGTGTAGTTGGCTCGTGCACCCTGACCAGTGTTGTGCGATCACCCACAATCTCACCGCAAGACAACGCAAAGTGTGGGCGTCCTTCAACAGTGTCCTTGTAGGCGGTGACTGTGAAAGTACCCCATCGGGTCTGCATCTGCTTCGCACCCACCTTCTCGACGACCGACTCGGTCTCGCTTCGATACTGAATCAGATCAGCGATGGTGCCAATCTTAAGTTGGTGCCTGCGTGCATACTGCACCAGATCTGGCAAACGGGCCATTGTCCCGTCATCCTTGAGAATCTCGCAGATAACAGCCGCAGGCGTCAGCCCGGCCATGCTTGTGAGATCACAACCGGCTTCGGTGTGACCTGCTCTGACCAGCACGCCACCCGGCATGGCTCGCAAAGGAAAGATATGACCCGGTTGAACCAGGTCTTCGGGCTTGGCATCGGCTTTCACCGCCACCTGGATGGTATGCGCACGATCAGCGACCGAAATGCCGGTATCGACCCCTTCAGCTGCCTCAATCGACACAGTAAAGTTGGTCCCGTACGCAGTTCCATTCCGATTGGACATCAATGGCAGATCAAGCTGACGACAACGCTGTTCGGTCAGCGTCAGACACACCAGCCCCCGACCGTGAGTCACCATGAAATTAATCGCTTCCGGTGTCACAAACTCCGCTGCCATCAGCAGATCACCCTCGTTCTCCCGATCTTCCTCATCGACCAGCACCACCATGCGGCCGGCCTTGAGTTCCTCGATGATTTCAGTAATCGGCGAAATGGCCCCTGCGAGGTCATTGATTGCAATCGCGTTATCAACGACTGGCTGCTCTGTTGCTGACATGTCACCCACCTTTGGGCCTGCTAATTTGAATTGGCCTTCCATTATAGAGCCAGGGCAATCTGCAGACCTTGATACGCCCTCACGGCAAACGTGAAAGCAATGTGACTTGTCATCAAACGCCAATGCCCCTATCGTTACACTAACCATAAACAGAAATTCAAGTGAATCCGGGTTGTGTGCACGAGACACCCGACAGGCGCTTCTGCCGCAAAGCATTCACCAACCCGACAAGCAAGTCCATCCAAAGAGTTATCACCATGTCAGAGCAGGAACTCAAACTTCATGTACCACGCACCAGCAGGGCATCCGTTGAGAGAGCCATGCGGCGAGGCATCGTCAAGCAGGTTCAGCTCCGCGCGAAGTATTACGACACGCCCAACAGAGACCTGGTCAAAGCAGGCATTGCACTCAGAGTGCGTCAGGAAGGACGCAAATGGGTTCAGACCATCAAGATGCCTGGCGCCCATGCGCTTGAAAGAGAAGAGTTCAATCATCCTTTACCCGGTGCCACTCTCGACCTTTCCGTTTATGCGGATCTGCCGGTCTACAAAAAGCTTGCCAAATTTCAAGACCAGCTTGGCGTGCGCTACGAGACCAACATACGGAGAATGTTTCGAAACATTCGCTGCCCGGCAGGCTTGGTAGAAGTGTCTTACGATCTGGGCAAGATCACTGCCGGAGAGATCAGTCTGCCGGTTTCAGAGGTCGAGTTTGAATATGTTTCCGGACAACTCCAGGCGGTATTTCTGCTCGGTCTCAAATGGCAAGCGACGCATGAACTCCTTCTTGATTTGAGAAGCAAAGCTGAACGCGGCGACAGACTTGCAGCGCTTGCCGACAAACTCGCGGCGCTGGGTGAGCTTGACGACGCGCCCGCCAACGCCGAGCGCGTGCGGGCTGTCAGGGCTTTCTGGGCACCGCATCCGATACAGCCCGTCAAACTCAAACCGTCCATGACCTGTGCGCAGGCCTTGGGCGCCGTGATGCAGGAATGTCTGGAGCAAATTGCTCGCAACAGCGCAGTACTTGCCGAGATTGACACCGCCGGCATCTGCCGTGCGGCAACGCCTGAGCACACGCATCAACTGAGGGTTGGTATGCGCAGGCTACGCTCGGCCTGGTCACTGTTCGAACCCATTGCAAGCCTGCCTCCGCTGACATGGCGAGACGAAATCAAAGACCACTTTGCCGGTCTGGGCACTGCGCGTGATGACGATGTCTTGCGAGACACCGTTTTACCTGTGCTGAATGCAGCAGGGCAGCCGCCGGTCGATCTGGTAGCTCCAGTCTCTGATGACACAGCGCCGTCTGTGGCCCGCAGTAAACAGTTTCAGACCTGGCAGATCGAATTGCTGGCATGGGCCGTCAACGCTCACCCGATACAGACGCCTGCCATCGGCTCGATCGAAGCTGGACCAGAGAAATCACGCGCACTGCGCAGCGCGGTACGCGAACGTTTGCAAAAGTGGCACAAACGCGTCCTGCAAGATGGTCTGAAATTCGACTCTCTGGAAATTCAGGCAAAACACGATCTGCGAAAGCGAGCCAAGCGACTTCGCTACGGATTGCAGTTTGCTGAATCGTTGCTACCGGCTCGCAAGCTGGTGCGCTATCGCAAGCAACTCTCACGCATCCAGGATATCCTGGGCGAAATGAACGACCTCTATGTCGCAAGAGAAAAGTTTGAATTGATCAGGGAAAGTCAGCCTGGCGCCTGGTTCGCTGTAGGATGGATTGCGTCAAGACTGGATACCTTGACCCGGCAGGCCAAGGACGCGTTCACTATCCTCAAAACCACTGACCATTTCTGAATATTTGCGCACGTAAATCTCGTCTTGCGCGCGGCAACTCGCGCGCTCCTCAGTTGGCACCCACCAGCGCCTGGGCAAATTCTCTTGCCACAAAAGGCTGCAGATCATCGAGTTGCTCTCCCACACCAATCCAGTAAACCGGAATGGGACGGCAGCCTTGCGCACCCGCAGCCAGTGCTGCAAGTATGCCGCCCTTGGCTGTCCCGTCAAGCTTGGTCACAATCAGACCCGTCAAAGACAGCGCGTCATCAAACGCCTTGATCTGTGCAAGCGCGTTTTGTCCGGTATTGCCATCGACCACCAGCAGCACCTCGTGCGGCGCCTGCACATCTGCCTTGCGAATCACACGGTGAATTTTCTTGAGCTCGTCCATCAAGTGCAACTGCGTCGGCAAACGCCCTGCCGTATCGACCATGACCACATCCATGCCACGGGCATGCCCTGCGTTCACCGCATCAAAGGCCACAGCCGCTGGATCTCCAGCCTGCTGAGCAATCACTGAAACATTGTTGCGACGCCCCCATTCAACGAGTTGCTCACGGGCAGCAGCGCGAAACGTATCACCAGCGGCCAGCAGTACCTTGAGACCAGACTTTTGCAGGGTGTGCGCCAGCTTGCCAATGGATGTGGTCTTGCCAGCGCCATTGACGCCAGCGATCATGATCACCTGAGGTTTGACAAGACCCACGTCAAAGGGCTTCTCCAGACCTGCCAGATGATCGGTCAATACATCAGCGAGCGCGTGGCGAACCTGCTCAGGGGTCTGCAGCCGGTCACGATTGACGCGTTTTCTGAGCTGCTGGATCAGCTGGCCTGATGCCTGCACACCTGCATCCGCCATGATCAACGCTGACTCGAGGTCCTCGTACAGTGCTTCGTCAACATTGCTGCCAACAAACAGCCCACTGATACTGCGACCTGTCCTGGAAAGCCCCTGCCTGAGGCGAGACATCCACGAAGACTTCTGCGGTGATGGTTGGAGCGCTGGCAACGGCTCCGGAGCAGAACTGGAAACCTGGGGGTCGTCGTCCCGATGACCGATCAGCGCTCGCTCCGGAGCTTGATCTTCTGTTACAACTTGCGTCTGTTGTAAAACCGGTTCGCTGACAGGTGCGAAAATCTGGTCCGGGACACTCTCGGGGGGCACGACGTCCACAGCAAGTGGCGCCTGTTGTACGCTTTCGCCCTGGGACTGCACCGCATCGCCGCCCACAACAACCTCGCCCGGCGGGTCGACGAGTTGTGGATGCTCTGCAGGTGCTGCAGCCGGCACGGGGGCGGGCGCTGATTTTTTTCGGAAGAATCTGAACATGGGTAAGAAGTATATTCGGATCGTGGCGGGTCAGTACCGCAAAACCAAGATTGAAGTGCCTGATGCGCCGGGTCTGCGGCCCACGCCTGACCGGGTGCGTGAGACATTATTTAACTGGCTTTCATATTTCTGGAGCAATGATTTTGCTCAAAAACAAGTGCTGGACCTGTTCGCGGGCAGCGGCGCTCTGGGCCTGGAAGCCGCTTCGCGCGGTGTGGCACACGTTCTGATGGTCGAATCCAACCCTGTCGCACTCAACGAGTTGCGCAAACTCCGGGACCGACTCAAAGCCGACACCGTCAGAGTTCACGCTGGAGATGCCCGCTCGGTCCTGTCGCGTGGTGCCGCAGCACGTTTTGATCTGATTTTATTGGATCCACCCTTTGGACAGGCATGGTTTCCTGATCTGATCCGCGAGGCAGCGGAACTTTTGACCGACGACGGTCTTATTTACGCTGAAAGCGAAACTGAAATCAATGCCCCTACTGGCTTTGTTGCGTTGCGACATGGGCAGGCAGGTGGCGTACACTATCATTTATTCCACCGGACTGCGAAACAGAAATGATTACAGCGATTTACCCGGGGACTTTTGACCCCATGACGCGAGGCCATGAAGACTTGGTGAGACGTGCTTCGAGCCTGTTTGACGAAGTCGTTGTCGGCGTTGCTCACAGTCACGCTAAAAAGCCATTCTTTTCGATCCAGGAACGTGTAGAGATCGCCAAAGAGGTGCTTGGTCACTACCCAAACGTTCGAGTCTGTAGTTTCGCAGGTCTGCTCAAAGACTTTGTGCGCGAGCAAAACGGCAGAGTCATCGTGCGCGGTCTCAGAGCTGTGTCCGACTTTGAGTACGAGTTTCAGATGGCGGGCATGAACAGACATCTGCTACCCGAAGTGGAAACACTCTTCATGACGCCATCCGATCAGTATCAGTTCATCTCGGGCACGATTGTGCGCGAGATCGCGATCCTTGGTGGTGACGTCAGCAAATTCGTGTTTCCATCAGTCGAGCGATGGTTACAGGCGAAATCCAAGGAACGTCGTGAACAAAGCTGGCCAGACGGAAAGTCCGTCAGCTAAAGCGGATCTCTGGAGGACTCATCATGGCGCTTCGAATCACCGATGAATGCATCAACTGTGATGTATGCGAACCGCAGTGCCCTAATGACGCCATCTCCATGGGAGCAGACTTTTACGTCATAGACCCGATGGCCTGCACAGAGTGCGTAGGCCATCATGACGAACCCCAGTGCAAGGTTGTCTGTCCGGTGGACTGTATTGAGCTGCATCCGCAATGGAAAGAAGGCCAGCAAGAGCTGATGGCAAAATATCACCGACTGACTGGCAGCCAGCCAGAAACAACCAGCTGACGCTGGCTGCAACCTGCTCAAAACTCGGGGATTTTTGCCTCGGGGTGTACTTTGACCAGACGACATGACCGGCCCGTCAGGTTGCTAAACCAGACCGCTGAGAGATCACCCTCGTCCACGACATCCACCTGTTGTTGCCCAACCCTGACCATAAGTCTGACGCTGTCATCGTCCTCAATGACATCGAGTGGAATATCGATCCTGAGCATCCCTGGCGCCCTGATGACCATCATGGCGTGCTTGATCGACAGTTCGACGCTCTCAAGCGCGGGATCGATCAACCATTGAAGATCCTGATCCACCAGAAACCAGCGATTTGCATATAGGTGCGCATCTGGATGATTCAGCTCCGGACAGCCAACAAGGGGCGTAGACATTAAAAACCTCTCTGAACTCGAACGATCGATCACAATGGTACATCGCGCAAAGCATGCATGTGCACCATTTTGCCCCGCGCTGAGCCACTTGTTGTTGCGCATCCCGATGCCTTGACCGTTCATGCAGAGCAACAGACCCCTTGACTTTGCAGGCCTTGCGTTCAAGACCCTTCTGAACGATTGGGTTGACCACCCAACTCGACCTTCGGTGCTGACCAGTCGCCATGGATCAAGATGCCCAGACTGGGCTGTCTGAGCCTGATTTCCAAGCCCGGAATCCGGATCGCACCTTCGGGACGGTGGGCTTGCATCTGAAACCTGAATAGCAAGGCTCGCTCGATCAGATCAAGTTCGCCCGACACAAACTCCAGGTTAGGTCCTTCTGCGACAACTTGAAAAGTGTCCAGATCCGCCCGACCTGAGTCAAGCGTCCATCGCCCACGCATGGAATCGACCTGCAACCACTGCCCAGCCAGATAACCGTTATCTTGCAGCCAGCGGGATACCGGGGCCTTGAACGACGTGCTGTGGGCCCTCAGGTCATCCACCACAAAAGACGCTGACCCTGCCAGCGAACCAGACGATGTCGCAGCGGAATCCCCTTGTCGAAAGAGATCAAAGCCCAGGCTGAGCCGGCGGACACCGGCCAGGGACGGCAAGCCTTCAGACACGGTACATCCCGAGACCACCAAATCGCTCACGCTGAGGTCGTCAATCTGAAACCGCCAGTCAGCACGCGCCCAGGATGGCCAGTCGGAAACCAGAGAACCCTTAGGCTCGATATGTTCCGAATCGGCCAGCCAGGTACCTGCCGAATTGATCAGATCTTCACTGACGGTCAAGTCATCAATCTGAACGACAGGGATATAAATATGTCTGGCAAATAATTGTTGCCAGTCCAGCACAAGCGTCGCCGATCCAGCATCTAGCACGGAGTGATGCTTCCCGACCGCGGGTACTGCGCATCCGACGCCTGGCTGGCTGTCTGCTCTGGCCGGGATGACGAGACTTTGCGCATGAACCATGAGCATCGGCCAAAGGTCAACCTCAGTGCTCCCACGAACCTCTATCCTCGGATCAAGACTCGCGCGCAAGGTTTTCTCAGTCAGCCAGGCCGCCCCCGCAGGAACACTGACGATACTCATCAGCATCAGCAGCCCAATCAAAACCAGCACCAGCAGGCCTGCAAGAAGGCTGAGCAGCCATTTAATCACCTGTGCTGACCTCCCGGGCTACTTTGGCGCAACCCCTTCTGGCGCCACAAAAACATCAATGTGCCCGATCGCACCGGCGCAAGCACTTAACCTGAACCCCAGCCAGTCATTGATGTCGGGCAAGTTGACGAGTCCTGTTTCACCGACAGCCATCGCTACTCCCTGAAGCAGCTGATGGTGCAGACTGGACTCTTTGGCGGCAAGGTGCCAAGTGCTATCGCCCTTGACGACCTTGGCGCCTCTCTGAAGCATTAAAGGCTCAAGCAAATCCACTGCCTTCCAGCCTGCGGCCGGACCAAAGCCCTTGTCGGTCAGCTGATGGGCATTGAATGCCTGAGTCATTGTCGAGTCAAGCGGATGAGCCGGGGTCCATTGCATGCGTCCGTCATACGTGAGTACGGCGTAAAGCGGGCATGCGAGTGCAGCACAAAATTTTTCTATCCACTGCTCCGAGACCAGATCGAGCAGGGCCGACGCCGTCAATAAATCAATCTTGCTAGTGTCGAGCCACTCGCTAAATTCCCGGTTCAGATCCGCCTGGACAAACTCAACCTGAATCTCGCAAGTACCCTTGCGTACGATCAACCGCTCCGATGTATCTGAAACAACTGCGTCGGCCCAGGCCGAGACTGCATGTCTGGCCGCCTCCAGCAGCGCTGGATCGTAATCCAGCAAGCGCCAGAACTGCTCGCGGCCCAACAAGGGTGAGATCGCACGCAGGTTGGAACCTGTGCCACAACCCATATCCACCACTTTAAGCTTGCTCAAAGTGCGTCCGTGTCGAAGCCGGAGCTCGGCGATCATGGCATTTCGCACTGCCATGTTGCGGCTGGCGTGATCAATGGGCTCTCGAAGTGCAAGCCAGTGCGATGAGAAACCCGTCATGACAATTGTCCTTCCCTTTTTGTCTGTGAAACCGATCGATCGAACTGCTGATTCACCATTTTGGCAAACGGTCCCGCAGCCTCCATCAATTCCTCAAATGTACCTGATTGAATAATCTGACCATCTGAAAGCACCACAATCTTGTCGGCACTTCTAACCGTCGCAAGCCTGTGAGCAATCACAAGGGTGGTTCTATTTCGGCTAGCCTGCTCAAAAGCTGTCTGAACCTTCGCTTCGGTCATCGCATCGAGCGCGCTGGTTGCTTCGTCCAGCAAAAGTATCGGGGGATTCTTCAAGAGCACCCTGGCGATCGCCAGTCGCTGGCGCTCGCCGCCCGACAGGCTTCGACCGCGTTCACCAACCATTGAGTCAAAACCATTGGGCAGATGCTCAATGAACTCAAGCGCACTGGCCTGCTGTGCGGCTTCACGCATCTGCTCGAGACTGGCACCCGGGTCGCCGACCCGGAGATTGTCTGCAATCGAACGATTAAAGAGTAGAGATTCCTGCAACACGACACCCAGGTTATGCCGAAGCCCCGTCAGTGTCATATCCCTGATATCGATCCCGTCAATCAACACACGACCTTGCTGCGGATCAAACAGGCGATAGACCAGCGCCATCGCAGTTGACTTCCCTGCTCCGGAAAGTCCGACCAAGGCAACGGTCTGCCCCGCCTCGATTCTGAGGCTAAAGTCCTTCAATGCCGGCGTCTGATGGTTGTAAGCGAAGTTGATCCGATCAAACTCAATTGCGCCTTTCAGGCGCCCGGGATCGACCGCGTTCGGGCTCTCATCAACGCCCGGGCGACTTTCAAGAACATCAAAAAACTCATTAAGCCGGGGTGCTTCCATCGAGAGCCGGTTGGCAAAACTGACCGATTGCTCAAGACGCGAAATGATGACGCCGGAGAATCCGATAAAGGTCACAATCTCGCCGACACTGGCCTGGCCTTGCATGAACAGCCAGAGACCCAGCACGAGCATCGACAAGACGGTCAAGGTCGTCGACGCCCGCACAAGAATGGTCACAATCGCCCACCACGAGAGTACCGGAAACTGTGCGCCCACGACGCGATCGCTGAGTTGGCGCAACCGCCCGACTTCGGCCTGAACACGCCCGAAACTCTGAACCAGCGCCACGTTGCCCAACGTATCTGCGACGTGCTCGGCAAGATCTGAATGGTGACGCTCGACCGAGCGCTGCATCGACTCGGTACGGCTCAAGATCATGCGAGTGAGTGCAATGAAAACGACACTCAACAGGAGCAATAGCATTCCCATGCGCCAGTTCATGTACAGCGCGACCGGAATCAGAAAGATTGCAGCAGCGAACGCGTTAAAGTAGTCCCGAAAAAAACCCAGCCACAACGACCACAAAGAATCTGTGCCTTGCAGCATGATTTTCATGAGTCGGCCTGAGTGGTGTGCATCCCGATGGTGGGCCGGCAACTGGAGAACGTGCTCGAAATAGTCACGCAAAACCACATGCCGACGCTTGTGTGCAAGGCGGTCGGAAAACAACGCCACGCCAGCACCAAACACGATTGCCAGCAGTCCCACCACAACCCAGGCCAGGAGCAATGGCGTAAGCTGCTGCCACAGAGTCTGACGCCCGGCGCTCACCTCTGCGCTGACCTGCCCCAGGGTGTCAATCACCAGACCAAACAGCACGGGTTCAGCCAGCGTGACTGCAACCAATGCCAGGTTCCCCAAGACCAGCCAGTATCCCGTGCGCCTGTCTTCTCCTAACAGACAGAGGACGCGCCAGTAGATTCGGACAAACTTCAACGCCCGCTCTCGAGGGTCGGACTACCCGTGACCGAGAGGAAATCCGAAAACGACGCCGCTGCCGAGATTTCCTGCAAAAACTGCGGCGGTGCAAACTCCTCGGGCAGACACAACAAGTGCCAGCGCTGCATCCACAGACCGACACTGGGCAAAGATGTCACGACTGCCAGAGGAATTGCCAACCACAAGCCTCCAATAAACAGGCTGGCCAGCAAAAGGCCATCCGCACCAAAACTGAATAATGGCCATGCCAGTGCAACACCCACCAGCGTATGCATCCCGAAGGCCCTGCTGGCATCAGCCCAGCTCAGACTGTGCTCTTCGCGATTCTGGGCCGCCCATGTGATGCGCTTACCGAACAGTAGCCCGAACAGAAACACGGTCTGCGAAACCCATAGAATCGGCGTAATCATCAAAGAAAAAACTGTCTGCAGCACAAATCCGGTCGCGAACCTGATAGCACCGCCAAATGAACGTCTCGCCCGGGCTCTGAGCATCACACTGATCGCACTCGCTGTCTGTGGCAGCAGCATCATCGTCATGACCGCAAACACAAGACCTGTGGCTAACGATGTGTCAATGGCCCAGACCAGCCAAGGGTCACTACCAAAGCGCCAGACCACGAGTCCGATCAGCAACATCCAGGCTGGTGCACCCGTAAACATCAGGATCGCCAGCAAGAGCTGAACACGACTGGTAAATTTAAGTCCGGACATCGACAGCAAGTGCACATATTGCATATTGCCAGCGCACCAGCGCAGGTCCCGCTGCAGGAATTCCACCAAGGTCGGCGGGTTCTCCTCCCAGCTCTGGTCCTCGATCGGATATACCCGCACTTCATAACCAGCTCTGCGCATCAGCACGGCTTCCACTTGATCGTGGCTCAGAATGTGTGAAGTCTTGCCACGCCGGTCTGTCAGTACTGGCAAACGGCACGATGTCATGAACGGTTCGATCCTCAGCACAGCGTTGTGTCCCCAATATGGGCCACAATCACCCTGCCACCAGGCACTTCCAAGCGTGTATGAACGCATCCCGAGTCGCATGCCAAACTGGAACAGACGCGTAAAGGCGCTATTCGAAGGCAAACCAACCACGAGTCCCTGCAAGATACCAATCTGAGGATTGGCCGTCATCACTCTGACCAGCTTCTCGATCGCACTGGCATCCATCAGGCTATCAGCATCAAGCACCAACGCAAAAGTGTGCTGACTTCCCCAGCGATCACAGAAATCCTCGATGTTTCCCGCTTTGAAACCGGTGTTTTCCTCACGGCGACGGTAGGTCAAGCCAATTTTGTCTTCCCAGGTGTTGGCCAGTCGACCAAACGCCAACTCTTCCTGCCTCGCGATCTCCTCCTGTGTGGTGTCGCTCAGAACGTAAACGTGAAACTTATCGTAATACGCGCTTTGGGACAGACGCCGCATCATGGCATCAAGGTTCCTGACCAGCCTGGCAGGCATCTCGTTACGGACACACAAAAGCAGTGCCGTCGATTCCGAAATAGGCAAATCCGCGGGTGTTTGTGCCGCGGCACGATTGACAACCGCCAGCGGGTCGCGGCTCAAGAGATCAATCAGCAGTCCAATGGTTGCATTCCAGAAACCAATCACCGTCCAAGGTAGGACGGCCGCGAATGTAGCGAGGATGGCCCAGTCAAGCCAACCCATTGATGAAGTTGGCAAAATGCTGGACATGAGCCAGACCAGACTCGTGATCGTGCTGATCACGAGCATAACGAACAAGACACGACGACGCGTCATCATTGATGAACTCGGAGAAAAAGATTGTTAATAGATTGGGACCACAGAAAATAAATTCCGTTCCGACGTTGCGCCAGATGCCCAAGAATCAGTGGCTGCACCCTATAATCGAAGCGCTGTCATTAGTATATGGCAGCCTTCCCTAACAACGATACAGAATTCAACGCCCGAACCCGGGTTTATAGCGTGCAAACCACACCCACCCATTCACAAGCCCTGTGGTACGTCAACCCGGGCATGTCCGAATTGCGTCAAGAGCCTCTTTTTCCGCCAAAAAATGGCGAATGTCAGGTTCGCGCACTTTACAGCGCCATCAGTCGCGGCACCGAATCCCTGATATTTCAGGGGCTGGTGCCAGAGTCTGAATATGATCGTATGCGAGCGCCTTTTATGGGCGGAGACTTCCCTTTCCCGGTCAAGTACGGCTACTGCCATATCGGTGAAGTGACCGCGGGCCCTGAAGATCGGATTGGGCAGCGTGTATTTTCCTTGAGCCCTCACCAGGACGTGATCAACCTTCCCACAACCGCTCTGGTGACGGTGCCACCCACGGTTAACGTCAGGCGCGCCGTCCTGGCCGCGAATATGGAGACGGCTCTGAACGCGGTCTGGACCGGAAAACCCTGCGCAGCTGACCGCATTGCGGTCATCGGTGGTGGACTGATCGGACTGCTCGTAGCCTACCTGTGCGCTCACCTGCCTGGCGCACATGTCACAGTGATCGACCCGTTACCAGCACGTGAGCGCATCTGCAAGAAATTAGGGGTCAGGTTTGCGACGACTGCCGACGGGATTGAGAATTGCGACGTCGTGTTTCACACCAGCGCCAGCGCTCAGGGACTCGACACAGCTTTGAGCGTGTCAGGCAACGAGGCAACTGTGGTGGAACTCAGCTGGTATGGCAGCAAGTCCGTGCCAACCCGGCTAGGACAGGCTTTTCACAGCCAGCAACTCAAATTACTCTCCTGTCAGGTCGGTCATATCGAGGCCTCACACCGCCCCCGATGGGACTATCAGCGTCGACTTGCAGCGGCAATGTCCATGCTCGCAGACGAAAGGCTGGACTGCCTGCTTGAAAGCCCGATCCGCTTTGCAGATCTTCCAGATGAACTTACCAATATTCTCAAGCCTGGCGCAGACCGACTGTGCCAGGTGATTGACTACTCTCACGGAGCCTGAACTATGTTTGCAGTTGAAGTCCGCGATCACATCATGATTGCCCATTCGTTTCGCGGGGCGGTTTTTGGACCCGCCCAGGCACTGCACGGCGCCACATTCGTCATTGATGCGGCTGTCTATTCAAAAACGCTGGATGAGAACGGTATCGTGATCGACATCGGTCGTGCGCACGAAGTTCTGAAATCACTCTTGCAACCCATCAATTACCGCAACCTTGATGAAGTCGACATGTTCAAGGGACACAACACCACCACAGAGTTCCTGACCAAATATCTGTTCGACGGCCTGGCGCAGGCAGCGCGCAACGGTGAACTCGGTCGGGAAGGACGGGAGCTTGACTCGATCCGCATTCTGATCTCGGAATCCCATGCGGCCCGAGCCTGGTTCGAAGGCAAGTTGTGGTCCGAAAACTGATCTTCGCCTACCCGGGTGACCTCGACACGATCTCCGGTGGCTATTTATACGACAAGCAAATCATCAAGGGACTGGAGAGGCAGGAGTGGGCGGTGCAACGCCTGAGCCTGCCAGGTGCGTTTCCGGACGCCACCCCTGCGGTGCTTGAGCGCGCAGCGCTGCATCTGTCCAGCATCGACCCGTCATCACTCCTGGTGGTTGACGGTCTGGCACTGGGCGGCATGGGTGAGTTGGCGCGAAGGTTCGAGAACCATGGATTTATTGCCCTCGTGCACCACCCTCTCGCGCTGGAATCGGGAATAAGCGCTGCGCTTGCGCAAAAGCTTCGAGTCTCTGAAGCTGCGGCGCTGGCCTGCGCCAGACACATCATTGTCACGAGTCCAACCACCGCACACACGCTGCAATCAATGTTTGACATTGCATCAGAGAAAATCTCGATCGTGGTCCCAGGCATAGAGCGTGTTTTTGCAGCGACTGAGCCTGCCGCCCGAAAAAACCGGCGACCGGTTCTGCTCAGCGTCGGTTCGGTCATTCCGCGTAAGGGCTATGACATACTGGTTACGGCACTGGCGGGCCTGACCGATCTGGACTGGGAACTGCGTATCGCAGGCGACGCTGAAAGAGATACCCCGACTGTGCAAAGCTTGCGAAAACAGATCGCCTCACTCGGCCTTGAGGACCGGGTGACACTCTTGGGAAGCATCGAAACTCAGGCACTTCAGACACAATACCAGCAGGCAGACCTCTTCGTGCTGGCATCGCACTACGAAGGCTACGGAATGGCATACGCCGAAGCCATGCAATGGGGACTTGCCGTGATAGGCACGACGGGAGGCGCCATCGCTCAAACAGTTGCGCCCGGATGTGGTCTGCTGGTCAATCCTGGAGACCACCAGCAACTTGGCCAGGCGTTGCGCAAACTGCTTGCCCAGCCGGATCTGCGAGCACAAATGTCACGGGCTGCGCTGGCACATGCACGAGAACTGCCAGACTGGGATGACTGTGCTCGCCTTTTTGGTCAGATCATCCTTGAAACTTGCAGACAATGAGCTGCTCATCCTTAAGCGGATAGGACCTTGCTTCGAACCGTTTTGCCTGCGTGAGCGAATCAACAGCATTCAGGCGCAAACCGGGCGTACCCGCACCCAGAAGCAGCGGAGCGACGATCAAATGAACGTAATCAAGACACCCCGCCTGCAAAAACCGTGTGACTGTCATCGCGCCACCCTCGACCAGAACTTTGTTCCAGCCTTGTTCTGCAAGCCAGTGCACAATCCGCGCAGGCTCCAGGGAACCATCCTGCTGAGCCAGAGGTACAACCTCAACGCCTGATGGCCACGCGCCCGGCCGCTCCAACAGCGCAGCACCCGGTCCCGTCAGAATCACCTTCCGGACATCGCCATAAGCCAGCATCTTCGCATTCAAGGGCGTTCTGCCTCGCGGATCGATCACGACGCGATGCGGGTCTGCTCCTTTGACCAACCTGACGTTGAGCATGGGATCATCCGCCACCACCGTGCCAACCCCCACCACGATGACGTCTGCCCAGGCTCGCAAATGATGCAGATGCTCAAGCCCAGCCTGACCATTGATGTACTTCGACTGACCCGTCGCTGTTGCAATTTGACCATCAAGTGATTGCCCTAATTGTGCAATCAAAATTGGTGATTTTTTTTTGCCAATGTCAATATGCACATCGGACCATGGCTCAGAGTTGTGCTGTTTTAGCTGCATTGTTAAAAAAGACACTTGTGGATTCACCAGAGACACCGCTAGACATTAGGGTTTAGC
>CAZBIN010000034.1:0-18044 GCA_964491995.1 uncultured Orrella sp. | reverse complement strand
GAAAGTTGCTTCGCAACTGGCCGAATTGGACGGGGTTTTACGGTGCTGTGGATAACATCTGTTTGAGAGCGCCAGCTCCTGATTCGTGCGGCGAAGGCCTTGATGACTGGTCCGACAAAGCCGCAAACACTCAACCCTGAAAAAGTACGGGGTGTCTAGGTTCTGTGAGTAAGGACGATCAGACCGTGGCATCGCGCAATGCCGGACAAAGTGTATGAACAAAAAATTTTTGCAGATCATCCCGAGCTCGTTGCTCAGTCAGGATAAAAGACAGGTTGCAAGCAACTTTTTATGTTTTACGGTGCTTTTCAGGCACAATCTGTCCACATACCGCGTCAAGCCTTGTTTTAAGATCTTTCTCTCTTGAATCTCACTGCGAGTTCCGAAATATTTCTCAAGTGAAATATTAGATAAAATTCATAATATATTGATATTTAATATATTTATAGAAAACTACATATTTTTGATTATTTTTTAAGCAAAGAACCTAAGTCCTATAAGGTTATCGACTCAACAGAAGTTAATCACCGAGTTATCCACAGAATCTGTGGATACTTCTAATGTGGCTATCCGCTTGCATCAAAACCCCGTCCAACCTTACGATACCGGGGCTGCTTCAACTCCACCATGACCTCGAGAGATCAATTTGCAATCCATCATCGCTGATGCCGGCTGGCCGATCTGGCCCTTGCTGCTCTTATCCATTGTCGCTGTGGCCATCATTGCCGAGCGGTTGTTGAGCCTTCGGAGCTCGCGCGTGATTCCGTCTGGTTTGGTCAATGACGTGGAGCGCCTCGTGCGAGCCACCACCATAGATCTCGAATCAATCGAGCGCCTTGCAAGCTCCTCAGCGTGCGGGCAGGTTCTAGCCACAATTCTTAGAGAACGGCACAAGCCCGTGAGTGAAGTTCGGCTCGCTGCAGAGGAAACCGGGTCTGATGTCGCTTTTGCACTGCAGAGATTTTTACCAGCACTCGCCACGGTTGGAACGATTGCTCCTTTGATGGGCTTGTTTGGAACTGTCGTAGGCATGATCGAGATTTTTGCTGCATTCGAGCCAGGCGGTGCGGCACCGGGTCAACTGGCTCGGGGCATCTCGGTTGCACTTTACAACGCCGGGTTTGGCATTCTGATCGCGATTCCAGCGATCATTGCACACCGTCTTTTGCGTGTGCATGTCGACCACCTGCTGATTCGCATCGAACAAGCTGCTCGACAGGTGATTTCGCGCCTTGAAGCCCGATAGCCAACTGCCCAGAGGTCGCGCAAGACATGCATATCCGTCGCCGCCATTTTGATGAGCCGCCAGAGATCAATCTCATCCCGCTGATTGACGTCTTACTGGTCATCATCATTTTTCTCGCTGTTTCAACCACTTTTTCAACTGAGCGGAGCATCGAAGTTAGTCTGCCACAAACGCAAAGCCAGACTGAGCTTTCTCAGTCGCTTGAAATAACCGTCACGGCCGAAGGACAGTTTGCACTGTCAGGTCGCCTGCTGCCCGACAACACGATGCAAACACTGGTCAGCGCACTCTCGAACATGCCAGACGTCACCGAGCAGACCGTGTTGATCATTCGAGCCGACGCCAATGCGACCCATCAGAGCGTTGTCAATGCCATGCAGGCTGCCCGTCAAGCGGGTCTGTCGCGAATCAGTTTTGCCGCCAGGATCGTGGACTGAGCATGTGGCACACCTGGTTGGGTTCCCAATGGCAAAAACGTGGCGTGGTTGCATGGATTCTCAGACCTTTGAGCTGGATATATCGACTCGTGATTCTCGTACGCGAATCGCTGTTTCGCCTTGGCGTCTTGAAGGTTTTCAATCTAGACGTGCCGGTCGTGATCGTCGGCAACATCTATGTTGGGGGCACGGGGAAGACGCCCGCCATCTTGAGTCTGATTGAAGAACTTCGTGCCCGCGGATGGCATCCCGGACTGGTCAGTAGAGGATACGGAGCAAAAGCAAGCCCGTATCCGGTGTGTGGGCGCGGTGAGGTCAGTTCGCAGCAGTTTGGTGACGAGCCTGCCATGATCGCAAAAAAGACGGACGTGCCGGTCGCTGTATACCCGGACAGACCTCAAGCCGCGCAAGCACTGCTGGCCTTTGACCCGATGGTCGATGTCATTCTGAGCGACGACGGCTTGCAACATTGGCGACTGGGACGAGACATCGAGATCCTGGTCCAGGACGAACGCGGGACTGGAAACGGTCTGGTCTTGCCGGCAGGGCCTTTGCGCGAGCCTGCTGCTCGCTTGAAACGGGTAAACGTCGTGCTCACCCGTCGGTCCGTTTGCAACCTGAGCAAATCAACTCGCGGGGCCAACATAGTACGTGCTGACTTTGCCGTAAAAGTCGATCGATTTCGTCACCTGGGAACGGGCCACGAAGTTTTGCCAGAAGATTTTTCCCGCAACATGGCAGGCTCCAAAGGCCTCTTGGCCGTGGCTGGAATCGGCGTTCCAGAGCGATTCTTTGCTGATTTGCGCAGCCTTGGAATTCCCCCGACGCGTACGCTCGGGCTTGCCGATCATGGTCATCTAGATGCTGCCTGGCTTTGCGAACAGCCCGAACAAACTATACTGGTGACCGAAAAAGATGCAGTCAAGCTGCTTGCGCCAGATCAAACCGCGTCCATCAGTGACCCAACCGCCTCGGTAAACCCCTCCACCCGTTTTGTCGACAAGCGAATCTGGGTAGGTGTGGCGAAATCACACTGGGCAGACAAGGAACTGTTCGAGTGGCTGGATGATCGCCTGAAGAGCTGGCGCTCGAGCCACTAATTTTTGGGAAAAGCTGGGTTCACTTGTCGGATGTCCGCGAGAGATTTGAGGCATACGGCCAGCCAGTAGGCAAGGCATGATTCATTTGGCAGGTCAGTCAATACGTCCCAAAACGACATATTGACCGTCCGGATCTGTCTCGCGAATCAAGATCGAGCCACGGACCTTGTCTAACCGCACGAACAGGTGTGAGCCCCGTTTTAACTACAGGAAATGATGTCAATGGATCACAAGTTGCTCGATATACTCGTGTGCCCAATCTGCAAAGGGCGTCTGCAGTTCAATCAGGAGCGCGATGCGTTGGTATGTCGAGCAGACAAGCTCGCGTTCCCAATTGAGGACGGCATCGCAGTGATGCTGGAATCCAGAGCCAAACCGCTTGAAACCGAAACATCCAGAAACTCTCAATGAGCCCGCATTCTCAACCTGCGTTTCACGTCATCATTCCTGCTCGATGGGACTCAAGTCGCCTGCCTGGAAAGATGCTTGCAGATATTGACGGACTGCCGATGGTGGTTCGTGCAGCCCTTCAAGCGCGGCAATCTGGAGCGACCAGTGTGACTATCGCTGCAGACGATGAGCGGATTCTGAGGGCCGCAAAAAAGCACGGCGTTGATTCTGTCGCAACCCTGGCGACCCACCCCAGCGGCACTGATCGTCTAGCCGAGGCTGTGGATATTCTCGGTCTTTCACAAGACAGTCTGATCGTCAACGTACAGGGTGATGAACCAATGATAGACCCGCGCATCATCGACCAGGTCGCGCTGGCACTGCAAATAGACCGAGATGCTTCGATCGCAACCTGCGCCAGTGTATTGTCGGATACCGCCCACCTGGTCAACCCCAATGTGGTCAAGGTCGTTTGTGACAACGCGCATCGTGCACTTTATTTCTCTCGCTCGCCCATCCCCTATTCGCGCGATACTAGCCAGAAAGCAAGTTACTTACACCACATTGGTATCTACGGCTATCGATCAAGCTTTCTAAGATCTTTCCCGCGACTGACGCCGGGCGTACTGGAACGATTGGAGATGCTGGAACAGTTGCGCGCGCTCGAACATGGCTTCAAAATCCATGTTTGCATCACGGAAATTCCCAGCCAAGGTGGTGTTGATACACCACAGGACCTTGACCGGGTCAGACAGCTTTTTGTGCAGCGACGCACGGATCAGACCCCGTAGCAAAATATTTTTAAGATCACGGGACGACATAAGCACACGTCGTCTGTCCGTGATGCGGCATAATCGAGGCCGCCAGAACATTCGTCATACAACAGGAGCATGCATGCGACTCATACTGCTTGGACCACCAGGAGCCGGAAAAGGCACCCAGGCCGGGTTTCTGACCAAACACTTCGGCATTCCACAGATCTCGACTGGTGACATGCTTCGAGCAGCCGTCAAGGCTGGAACACCGTTAGGTCTTCAAGCCAAGAAGGTCATGGACTCTGGTGCGCTGGTATCGGATGAAATCATTATTGGACTGGTCAAAGATCGCCTGCAGCAGGCTGACTGCGACTCGGGTTACCTGTTTGACGGTTTTCCCAGGACGATTCCGCAGGCACAGGCGCTTGAAGATGCGTCTGTAAAACTGGATTTTGTGGTCGAAATTGAAGTGCCCGAACAGGACATCATCGAACGCATGAGCGGTCGACGAGTGCATCCGGCAAGTGGCCGCACATATCACATCAAATTCAACCCTCCGAAAACCCCAGGTGTCGACGATGAAACCGGAGAGCCTCTGGTGCAGCGCGATGACGACAAAGAAGAAACCGTACGCCATCGTCTCGCCGTCTATCGGGATCAGACCCGCCCTCTGGTGGACTTTTATGCAGGCATCGCCGGGCGTGACGCCACCGCTGCCCGTTATCGAAAGATAAGTGGTGTTGGCTCGGTTGAGGAAATTCAGCAACGCGTACTCAAGGCACTGACCTGACCAGATCGCCTGAGTCTACCCGCGGTTAAACACAAACGAAAAGGACAGACGAAAAAATGCAAATTGCAGACAAAGTATTCATCGTCACCGGCGCTGCATCAGGCCTTGGGGCCGGCACAGTCCGTATGCTGACAGCGAATGGCGCCAAAGTGCTGATGGCTGACCTTCAAGACGAGGCTGGCAGGCAACTCGCACAGGAACTGGGTCAAACCTATGTGCACTGCGACGTCACGCTAGAGGCAGACGCAGTCGCAACGGTCGAGGCTGCGAAAGCCCTCGGTCCAGTGTTTGGACTGATCAACTGCGCCGGCATTGCACCAGCAGCTAAAACCGTTGGAAAACAAGGCACTCATAGTCTGGAGCTATTCCAGAAAGTGCTCACGGTTAACACCATCGGATCATTCAACATGATTCGTCTGACAGCAAATGCTATGCAGGCAAATACGCCGCTTGACACCGGGGAACGCGGCGTTCTGATTAACACAGCGTCTGTCGCTGCTTATGATGGACAGATTGGTCAAGCAGCATATGCTGCCTCTAAGGCTGCCGTGGTCGGCATGACGCTGCCTATTGCTCGCGATCTTGCTCCACAGGGCATTCGCTGTGTCACCATCGCGCCAGGTATCTTCGGGACTCCAATGATTTTCGGGATGCCACAAAACGTACAAGATTCGCTGGCCGCCAGCATTCCCTTTCCATCTCGTCTTGGACGCCCCGACGACTACGCCAAACTGGTGCATCAGATCATTACAAACGAGATGCTCAACGGGGAGACTATTCGTCTTGATGGCGCGATCCGCCTGCCTCCCCGATGAGTCTGTTGCGCGCCGCTGCGACCGTCAGCAGCCTGACTTTGCTGTCACGAATCACAGGTCTGGCGCGCGACATCATCATTGCCCGGCTGTTTGGTGCAAGTGCACTGACAGACGCATTCTGGGTTGCATTTCGCATTCCCAACCTGATGCGCCGCCTGTTTGCTGAAGGCGCATTCTCCCAAGCTTTCATTCCCATTCTGGGTGAAGTCAAACAAAACAGCGAAAACGATCAGATCGTCAGGGTCTTCATCGACAAGGTTGCGCTGGTTTTACTTGCCACGCTGACAGTCATCACCCTGATTGGCATCATCGGAGCGCCGGCGGTCGTGATGGTCATGGCCAGCGGGATGTCTGGCGAAGATCGTGTGCAGGCTTACGACGCTGCAGTCTGGATGACGCGGATCATGTTCCCGTACATCATCTGCATGTCACTGGTCGCTTTCGCTTCGGGGGTCCTCAATACCTACAAGCGGTTTGCAGTACCAGCCTTTACGCCGGTGCTGCTTAACTTGAGCATGATTGCGGGCAGTCTGTTGCTTGAGAGCCACGTTGAACAGCCGGTTTTTGCCCTGGCCATCGGTGTGATGATTGGCGGTATTGCTCAGCTTTCTGTTCAGTGGTTCGCCCTTTGGCGATTGCGATTGCGCCCCCGTCTGGGCACCCCTGTCGCCGCTGCATTTCGCGACCCGACCGTACGTCGCGTGATCCGTCAGATGGTCCCGGCAACGCTGGGGGTTTCAGTGGCACAGATTTCACTTCTGATCAACACCAATATCGCAACCTGGCTCACTCCGGGTAGCGTCACATGGCTATCATTCGCGGATCGATTGATGGAGTTTCCGACGGCACTTATCGGGGTCGCACTGGGCACCGTCCTGCTGCCAACCTTATCTCGAGCACACGCCAGCCATCAAGGCGCTCAATATAGTGACCTGCTCGACTGGGGGGTGCGACTGGTTCTTCTGCTTGGTTTGCCTGCCGCACTTTGCATGATTATGCTGGCTGACGCCATGGTAGCGACCCTGTTTCAGTATGGCGCTTTCACTGCAGCAGATGTCACGCAGACACAAACTGCCGTCATGGCCTACTCTGTTGGTTTGATTGGCCTGCTTCTCGTTAAAATCCTCGCACCCGGGTTTTACGGCAAGCAAGACATTCGCACTCCCGTCAAGATTGCGATTTTTGTACTAATAACCACTCAGTTACTGAATATAGTTTTGGTGCCGGTACTGGCGCATGCAGGCCTGGCTTTGGCAATCGGTCTGGGTGCATGTCTTAATGCAACGGCATTGTTCATTGGACTCAAACGTCGTGGAATTTACCAGCCAGGCACAGGTTGGCCAATATTCTTCCTGCGTCAGACGATTGCGCTTGCTTTAATGGGAAGCGTACTGCACTGGTTCGGACAGCAAGTCAACTGGACCGACGGCAGTCTGTCAATCCATGGCAGGGCTGGTTGGCTGGCCATGACTTTGCTTGTCGCTGGTCTTGTTTACCTACTGAGTCTGCTCACAGTAGGCGTGCGCACCAAAGATTTCAGACGTAACAGACCCTTAGCTAGCAAACAGTCTGACAGTGATGAACAATAAACTGCTCAAGGGAGCACACGAGCACTCTTGTTTTTTTGACTCATTGCCTAGCAAGGAACAGGCACATCGTGCTAGAATACGCGATTATTCAGATTCAAGATTGGCGAGCTGCTGTTTTTGTCAAATCTCTGGCTCCTTTGCAGCAATTTATGTCCACGGGTTTTGCGCATCCCATCCGTTATGGGCTTGATCAAACGCCTTGAACAAATTTCTCGCGGGCATACGGGCCATGAGAAGCCTCCTCAAGAAAGCAAGACCTCTTGAACGGGTTGCTTCCTTAAGAGAAAGGAAAGTCAGGCAAATATGGCAGCCAATTTGCCGATCGAATCAACGATTTTTAATTGATCCTTTAGATCCATCAGGTAACAAGAAACTACTATGGCCAATTCCGCACAAGCACGCAAGCGCGCCCGTCAGTCCGTTGTTCGCAACAAGCACAACTCGAGCCTGCGCTCCATGCTGCGCACTTCTATCAAGCGCACCCGTGCTGCCATCGCTGCTGGCGATCAGGCTGCTGCAGCCGAGTCCCTGATCAAGACCACCAGCGTGATCGACCGGATTGCTGACAAGAAAATCATTCACAAAAACAAGGCAGCTCGTCATAAGAGCCGTCTGGCCGCAGCGGTCAAAGCGCTGTCAGCAGTTCAGGCCTGATAACTCGTCAGATCTTGTGATTCCGTTGCACCCATGAGGGTTGCGAATGCTGAACCCACAAGTTCAGTTGCAGATTGTCAATTGCACTGATCGTAAATTGCAGGCATGGTTTTGTGATCAAATAGCCCCGATAGGGGCTATTTGTGTTTATCACGAACTTTAAACTTCGTGTTTAGGCTTGCTTTAGCCTGGTTCCGAAGCGGCCGATTCGACCTTTCATCCCATCGAGCCATATTGCGTACGATACGCATCGACCCTGATTTTCATGTGTCTACCCGAAGGACTGCTCAGAATGAACACACCACGCCTGCTTCAAATCGGACCCATTGCTGGCTCACCTGATGCAGACTCACGCCTGAGAGCGCAATATGATGTGATAGAGCTCTGGAAAGCGGCTGACCGTCAAGCCTTGCTGTCCGAATCGGCTGATGTCGAAGTCGTTGTGACTACTGCAGGTCACGGATGCAAGCGCGATGTGATCGAAGCCTTACCAAAGCTAAAAGCGATCTGCAGTTGGGGTGTTGGATATGATTCGATTGATCTTGATGCCGCAACCAACCGTGGCGTCACACTGACCAACACACCCGACGTTCTGAATGATTGCGTGGCGGATCAAGCATGGGCATTGTTACTCGCCTGCGCTCGACGCATCGCACAGGGTGACCGATTTGTACGCTCTGACGCATGGCAAGACCGTCTGGGCCAGATACCTCTGGGAACTCGGGTTTCCGGCAAAAGACTCGGGGTCGTCGGCCTAGGTCGAATTGGCCTGGCGATTGCCAAGCGTGGTCTTGGGTTTGACATGGAGATCCGGTATCACAATCGAAGACCCCGCACAGACGTGCCGTATCCGTACGCAAGCAGCCTGCTGGAGCTTGCACGCTGGGCGGACTTTCTGGTGGTAGCGACGGTGGGAGGAAGTGACACCAGAGCCCTGATCAGTCGAGATGTGCTTCAGGCCCTCGGCGCCAACGGGATCGTGGTCAACATTGCCCGCGGTACTGTTATCGATGAGTCAGCGATGCTGGATCTTCTGCAAAGAGGCGAACTGGGCGGTGCAGGTCTCGATGTCTTTGAGAACGAGCCGGTAGTGCCGGATGGATTCAAAAGCCTGGACCAGGTTGTTCTGATGCCGCACGTTGCCAGTGCGACAACAGAAACCCGTGCTGCAATGACCGACCTTTTGCTCGCAAATCTGAAGGCTTATTTCAGTGGCGCGCCACTGCTGACTCCGGTCAGCCAGGCCTGATCACCCTCGGCTGTCTTGAGATGGTTGTCCCGAGCAAAGTCGTGCGCGAATTTCCAGGCCAGGGGCTCAATATCCCGTAATCTGTTGTCTATCACGACACAGGCGGAGCCATCAATACTTCGCGGCACTGCGTACGGGGAGTATGAGATCCGGTTCGAAATCACTCCGCTGGGGCGATATGGGGCCAGTACGCCAGCCAGCCGCTCGGCCCAGTCACTGGGCCGAAACCGCTGACCGGTTTGTGTCACGCCAAAGATGACAAAAAACTGCGGCTGTTTGCTCATGAACAGAGACTCTGGGAACCGAACCTAAAAGTGCCGTAACGCATTTGTTTCACGTTACCACCGTAAGGATTGTATATGATTGAGACTTTCCCCCCTAAGTTACCTCGGGTTTTTGTGACCCCTCGAATTTTTGCAATCTTAAGACAGGACTGATCGAACATGACCACCGCGCTCTCTAACATCTACGGACGGCTCCCCGTCGCATTCACTCACGGCCAGGGCGTCTGGCTTTGGGACACGGAGGGCAAGCGATATCTGGATGGTCTGTCAGGCATTGGAGTGTCTTGCCTGGGGCATGGCCACCCAGGTCTTGTCAAAGCGATCTCAGAGCAGGCCGCAAAGGTCATCCACACATCAAACATCTATGAAATCCCGTTGCAAGAACAACTGGCTCAACGCATTGTGGCCATTTCCGGAATGACGGAAGTGTTTTTTGGTAACAGTGGTGCCGAAGCCAATGAGGGTGCGATAAAGCTCGCGCGAATGTATGGTCATATCAAGGGAGTCAAGGTTCCCACGATCATTTCCATGGAATCATCATGGCACGGTCGCACCCTTGGTACACTTGCAGCGACCGGCAGTGAGAAAGCCCGCAAAGGTTTCGAACCATTGCCACAAGGATTCATGCAGGTTCGCTACAACAGCATCCAGGCAATCGCGGACGCGGCTGCCCAGTGCCATGACGTCGTTGCAGTGTTGATTGAGGTTTTGCAGGGAGAAGGCGGCATCCGTCCTTCAGACATGCAATATCTCAAGGAACTGAGAACACTCTGTGACGAGCGCGGCTGGCTCATGATGATTGACGAAGTTCAGTCTGGCATTGGTCGCACTGGAAAATGGCTTGCGCATCAGTGGGCAGAGATCCTTCCTGACGTCATCACATTGGCAAAAGGCCTTGGTGGAGGGGTCCCGATTGCCGCAGTCGGCGCGCGTGGACCTGCTGCAGGGGTGCTCAAGCCAGGGCATCATGGCACAACTTTCGGAGGGGGTCCGCTGGTCTGCGCTGCAGGGCTGGCAGTCTTCAATGCGATCGAGTCAGAGAATCTGCTCGACAACGCTCAAAAGGTCGGCAACCACCTCAAAGCCAGATTGCAGGAAGAGCTCAAGGGTATCGAGGGCGTGCGCGAAGTTCGTGGCATGGGACTGATGCTGGGCATCGAACTTGCGCGTCCATGTGCTGAGCTTGTGCATCACGCCCTGGCTGCAGGCCTTCTGATCAATGTCACCAGAGACAGCGTAGTACGCCTGCTCCCCCCCCTCATCCTCAATGTCGAGCAGGCCAACCAGATCGTCGATACTTTGGTGCCACTCATCCGGAAGTTTCTGGAAACCAAAGCCTGAACGAAACCGAAAAGCAACCACACACACATGACCGACATCTCCTCACACACCATCCGGCACTTTCTCAGACTTGATGACTTCAGTGCTGACGAGTTGCACTATGTCCTGAAGCGTGCTGCCCTCATCAAAGATAAGTTCAAGCGCTACGAGCCGCATCGACCGCTTCATGACCGAACACTGGCAATGGTGTTCGAGAAAGCGAGTACTCGCACGCGTGTTTCATTTGAGGCTGGGATGTATCAGATGGGGGGTGCGGTCATTCATCTGACGACCAATGATTCCCAGCTTGGTCGCTCTGAGCCTATTGAAGATACAGCACGCGTAGTTTCTCGAATGGTGGATCTGGTCATGATCAGGACTTTCGAACAAGAGCGGATTGAAACGTTTTCCAGATTTTCACGAGTGCCAGTGATCAATGGGCTGACAAACGAATTTCATCCGTGCCAGATTCTGGCAGATGTCTTCACGTACATAGAGCATCGAGACTCCATCCAGAACCGGATCGTGACGTGGATTGGTGACGCCAACAACATGGCTTACACCTGGATTCAGGCCGCTGCTTTGTTAGGCTTCACCTTCCATTTCAGTGCACCGAAAGGCTATCAACTCGACCCTGAACGCCTCAAAGATGTGCCTCAACACGTCTACAAGTCCTTCGAGGATCCTGAACAGGCCTGCGAAGGTGCAGACCTGGTGACTACAGATGTCTGGACTAGCATGGGTTACGAAGACGAGAACGAGCAGCGCCGCAAGGCTTTTGCCAGTTGGTGTGTTGATGGCCGACTGATGTCACGTGCCAGATCAGATGCTTTATTTATGCATTGCCTGCCTGCTCACCGCGGAGAAGAGGTCACGGCCGACGTCATTGACGGACCTCAAAGTGTGGTCTGGGATGAGGCTGAGAACAGGCTGCATGCACAGAAGGCACTGATGGAGTTTCTCCTTCTGGGCCGACTGGATTAACAGGCTTCAAATCCTGAGTTCGTGCGCGTTAAAATGTAATTTTGCCGGTGGTGCCGGCGTCTATAAGGCACAATTTATGAGCAATGTGAACAAAGTAGTGCTCGCGTACTCTGGCGGGCTCGATACATCTGTCATCCTTAAATGGCTACAGGATACATACGATTGCGAAGTCGTGACCTTCACAGCGGATATCGGACAGGGCGAAGAGCTCGAACCAGCTCGCACCAAAGCCATACAGCTTGGCATCAAGCAGGAAAACATCTTTATCGACGATCTGCGCGAAGAGTTCGTGCGTGATTTCGTGTTCCCGATGTTTCGCTGCAATGCTGTTTACGAAGGTGAATACCTGCTTGGCACCTCCATTGCACGTCCGCTCATTGCCAAACGCCAGATTGAGATTGCTCGCCAGGTCGGCGCCGATACCGTCTCGCACGGAGCGACGGGTAAAGGTAACGACCAGGTCCGCTTCGAACTTGGTTATTACGCACTGGAACCTGGCATCAAGGTCATTGCACCCTGGCGCGAGTGGGATCTGCTGTCGCGTCAGAAACTGCTGGCTTATGCCGAGGCAGCTGGCATCCCTGTAGAAATGAAGCACAAACAAGGTGGTGCGCCCTACTCCATGGATGCCAACCTTCTGCACATCAGCTTTGAAGGACGCCACCTGGAGGATCCCAAAGCGCAAGCCGAGGAATCCATGTGGCGCTGGACGGTCTCGCCAGAGCAAGCACCCGACGAAGCTGAATACATCGATATCGAATTCAAAAATGGTGATCCTGTTGCCATCAACGGTGAAAAGCTCAGTCCAGCGTCGCTGCTTGAACGACTCAACCAACTCGGCGGCAAGCACGGAATCGGACGCCTGGACCTGGTCGAGAATCGCTACGTCGGCATGAAATCTCGCGGTTGTTATGAAACGCCTGGTGGCACGATTCTGCTCAAGGCACACCGTGGTATTGAATCAATCACCCTGGATCGTGAAGTCGCCCACCTCAAGGATGACTTGATGCCACGCTACGCAGCGCTCGTCTATAACGGGTACTGGTGGTCACCTGAACGCAAAGCCATGCAGGTTCTGATCGATCATACTCAGCAGCACGTCAATGGCTGGGTTCGGGTCAAGCTCTATAAAGGCAACGTGTACACCGTTGCCCGGGATTCAGAGAACTCCCTGTTTGACCAGACCATCGCAACATTTGATGACGATGGCGGTGCCTACAACCAGGCGGACGCTGGCGGTTTCATTAAGTTGAACGCCTTGCGCATGCGCATCGAAGGCAAACTGCAACGTCGCTGATTCACTCACCAGCACGCGGTATGGTACCTGACGGGGCTCCAGTGATATGGGCCCTGTTTTCTATTGACGGGGTCCATCAAGCTCATGCCATACTGAACCTGCCTCTGATCAGGAACCATCGACGCGATCACGACGAGTGAACCCGGTCCTTTTTCAACAAAAAAGCACTGCGCATGCGAAGTGGAATCTGTCTGCGCATTCGTGCACAGTTTGTCGTGGTGAGTCCACCTGGCGGTTTGGTAGAGAACTCTTCTGCGCCGGCCAGCCTTTCACTCAAGGGTGTCATAACTGACTGGTCATAATGCCTGATCTTGCGTTATCCTAAGTCTTGTTGTGCTTCATCTCGCAACCACAACCGAGCTTCTTGATACAAATCAATCCAACCTTGCCTACGTGAATCACCTTGACAGTACCAATAATCTGCTAATTTGATCTGTCACGAATGTGAAACTTTTCATTATCATGGTTTCACAGGGTTCGGTCATCGGCAAACGACTTGCGTCTTTAGATGCTGGTCAAACTCTGTTACTGACTTATTGAAAATTCCTGAACATGACGAGAATCCATAAGGCAGCGATAGGCGGTCAGCGAGTCGCGAAGGCTGCTTCAAAGAACATCAGCGTGACGTGAGTATATTCAAACGATCGATCCATGCACGATTGCCGATGTTTGTGGGTATCGTTTGCATCCTGATGCTCGTCGGATACTGGGCACAATTGCTCAGCTCCTATGAGACTCTGCGTCAAGGCGCTCGCGAGGAAACTTTACGTCTGGCCGAGCAATCAGCGCACGCCGTATCACTTGAGCTGGAAAGCTTTGCGCGCAACATCGACTACGCCACCAGCCAGCTGGCACACGCATGGGAGACGCAACCTGAAGGAAGGTTCGAGGATGCGGTAGGACTCGCCATCAAGTCCTTCGCACCAGGTGCTCTGCTCCAGATCAATGTCTACGACGGCGACGGCAAGCTTATCTACAACAGAAACAGTGATTCAAGCGCCCCTGCGCATGTGTTTCCCGCTCCTCAATGGATTTCATCGCCGCAAGTTCTCACTCCAGGCAGTCTGTATATTTGCCCTCCCATCGAGTTAGAGAGGCAATCCTCATGGATGATCCGGTTTTCAAAGCCAATCATCAAGAACGGACGTCTGGATGCTGTCGTGAGTGCTTATATCGCAGCCAACTATCTCGAAACGCTTTTGAAACAGGTGTTTTCGGGTGGCAACGATGTGGCGATGCTACTCATGGCCGACGGTACATATCTGGCAAGGTCTCAATCAAATGCCGAGGCCATCGGAAAGGCATTTCCTGAGACGGCCCCCATCTTTGCCGAGCAAGACGTCAGCAAAGGAAGTTTTCAGGGCGCATCCACATTTGATGGAGTCCATCGAATCTACAACTGGCGCCGCAGTGCGACGTACCCATTAATTGTCAGTGTCGGAATGGACACTCACGCAGCGAGTCGCCCGGTCGATCAGGCTATCGCCGACAGCTTCTTGCAGAATCTGGTCGCAACACTACTTCTGCTGGGTATGGGATTGTTCGTACTCATAATGTGGATTCAACGTAGCCGAAAAGCATTCGAAGTACTGGAAATGCGCGAACGACTCTCCAAGCTTATTGCAGAGATTCCAGGTGCGGTGTTTCAGTACCAGATGAATCCGGATCACACGTCTTTCTTTCCCTATGCCAGCAAGGGAATTGCTGATCTGTATGGTATCGACCACACGCGCTACAACGGTGACGCCGCCACGATTTTTGAACGTATTGATCCGCAAGACCGTCCAGGTGTTCTGGAATCGATTCGCCAGTCAGCCGAGTCACTGCAAAACTGGGAGCATGAGTTCCGCATCACGCACCATAATGGACAACAGCGATGGGTACTGGCCAGAGCCAACCCAGAAAAGCTGAGCAGTGGCGCAATCTTATGGCATGGTTACCTGCACGACAACACCCATGAGCGCGAAGTCGACCACGCCCTTAGAGCCCAGTCACTGAAGCTGGAGCTTGCTCTTGACGCGGTTCAAGACGGCATCTGGGAATTTGAGCACGAGCGACTGGAAGTTCGTTGGGATGAAAGGATCCGTTCCATACTCGGCTATGGTGAAGATCATGTGCAACTGAAACTGACAGAACTCGAGGCGCTGATTCATCCAGTAGATTTGCGGCAGGCGCGAGCACAGATGTCACAGATTATGCAGACGGACCCTCATGCGCTGGTTGATGTCAGTCTGAGAATATTGACCTCAGATGAAAGGTGGTTATGGGTGCAGGCGCGGGGTCGAGTCATCGAATGGGACGAGAAACACCACCCGGTTCGATCTATGGGACTTCTGCATGACATCAGTGATCGAATTGCAGAGTCGCAACTGCAGGATGCACTTCTCAATCGAAGTGTGGCATCTATCACATTGGTGAGCAGCGACCGGCGGCTGATTGATGCTAACAACCGGTTCAAGTCGATGTTTTTGCCAGAAGGCGTAACTGCCGAAAAGTTTGATTTCCGCGATCTACATATCGACGACCAGCACTGGCAGCAATTTGGACAAAAGTATTCGATCATTCAGCACCAGAATCAGATCCGTTTCGAGTTTCCTATGAAGGACCGGGATGGTGACGTGCACTGGTTCGATATGCACGGTGTGCTTCGAGAGCCCGGTAACCCCAAGAGCGATGTCATCTGGACATGGCTAGATGTATCAGATCGCCACGCCGCAGATCAGGCACTTGCGCTCGAGCGTCTCCGACTGCGCACCCTGCTACAGCACTTTCCGGGTGGCGTTTTGATTGTTGACTCAGAAGGGTCTGTCGTATTTGTCAATGAGCAGACAAGCGTTCTGCTGAACGTGGGAATACGGGCAGGCGATCTTGAAGGACTGGATCGAACGCAGCTCGCTGAGGTGATTGGTGAGCAGGCTCAACAATGGCTTGAGCAAGCCCAATCAAAGGCAACTCTTGAAAATTTTCACCCGGCTGTCATTTGCGCATCGCGTGGGACATACATCGAAATTGAGTATCTCGACATACGGGATGACCAACAGATGCTCGGCTCAGTCTGGCTTCTTCGGGACGTAACCCAACGCAAACAGGAGGCCATGAAGTTACGCGAACTTGCTTCCACCGACAGCCTGACCGGTTTGCCCAACCGGCGCTGTTTTCTGGAAGCATTCGAGCTTCTCAAGCAGAAGGATGTCCACGGTCAGAGTCCTAGCGTGGTTTTGATGCTAGATATCGATCACTTCAAACGCCTGAACGATGCACACGGTCACACTGTCGGTGACAACGTGCTCATTCATGCCGCGCAGATCATACGCAATTGTCTGCGAGATGAGGATTTGCCAGCACGCCTGGGCGGCGAGGAGTTCGCAGTTCTGTTACCCAATGTAGGATTGGAGATTGGCTATCAGATCGCTGAGCGGGTACGCAAACAAATCGAAGACTCGCCATTCGAGGCGGATCAAAAACAGCTTGAATTCACGATCAGCATTGGTCTAAGTGAACTGGATCCCCATGATGTGGAGCGCTCACTGCGGCGTGCAGACAGAGCACTGTATGCTGCAAAGGCCCAGGGGCGCAATAAGGTCGTTATCTGGCAGCCAGGCCTCTACACGACTCAAAACTCAAATAGTTAGAGAGCGCAGTGAGCGCCGCACGATCCGGCTGGCAGACTGCTCACTAAGAAAAATCGACAGGGATGCAAGACAATTTTGCTCGCCCAAGTGATCCACGCAATGCTGATCAAGCAGCCTGAACGGGACAGGTCTTCGCGTCATCTGCTCGTTGAAAGTACGGCAAGAATCAACGCGAGAACCAAGTCCCTTTAGCAAGACATTCTATTGACCGGGTGCTTTGGCAAACCGCAGATACGGCAGCTTGACATCCAGTTGACCGAATCTCTCTTTTGCCTGCTCATCACTCAAGCTCAAAGCAACAATCACGTCTTGACCGGGAATCCAGTTTGCAGGGGTGGCGATCGGTACACCATCAGTCGCCTGGATTGCGTCAAGCGCGCGCAAGATCTCGGCAAAGTTACGACCAACGGACATGGGATAAACCATCATCAGGCGAATCTTTTTGTCGGGTCCGATAATGAACACAGTGCGCACAGTAGCCGTGTTGGCAGGTGTTCGCCCATCAGGCAGATAGGCATCCGCAGGAAGCATGTTGTAGAGCTTGGAGACCTCCAGAGACGTGTCATCGATGATCGGGAAATCAGCCGGTGCACCGGCAAACGACTCGATGTCACGTTTCCACTTAAGGTGTTCTTGCACGCTATCGACCGACACGCCCATCACTTTGGTGTTTCGGCTGGAAAACTCATGGGCCAAGCGTGCGACTGCTCCAAACTCAGTGGTGCAAACAGGTGTGAAGTCCTTTGGGTGCGAGAATAGAATGGCGTAGCTATCACCCATCCATTCATGCAATGTCAGCTTTCCGGCCGTCGAATCGACCGTGAAATCAGGCGCAACATCATTGATTCTGAGCGTCATGTCTTACTCTCCTTGAAACAAAACCATTGAGTCACCAATGGCAAATAGGTCATCTTCTTACATTATGAAAAAAGCACGACTTTATGTTTTCGATGATACACCGACGTGCAGGATTGCCTGTGGTTCCCCGTGACACATAGTCATTATCATATTCACTCTGCATGAAGAAAGCTCCTGCAGCTAGACGGCAGTGATCTATCAAGAGCTATTGCCCAATCGACACAATACAGAAGGCCCGTTACGAGTGACTCGTAACGGGCCTTCTGATTCGCTTTGAAAGATCAGTCAGACTGATCTTCGCAACACATCAATCAGGAAATGATCTGAATGTTGGTTGCGCTGGGGCCTTTAGCGCCTTGACCAATTTCGAAGCTGACTTTCTGATTTTCTTGCAGGCTCTTGTAGCCTTCAGCACGAATTTCCGAATAGTGAGCGAAAAGATCCTTGCCACCGCCGTCAGGCATGATGAAACCGAAACCTTTTTCTGCGTTGAACCACTTAACGATACCAGTTGCCATGATAGACACTTCCTTGAAAAAATAATTTAAATACGGCTAACGCCGGGAATGCCAGATGATCAAGGAAGGGAAATACCTACTCGTACCGCACTTGGCGACAAAAAAGATCGGAACCGCGTCGCTTGA
>CAZBIN010000033.1:6811-19105 GCA_964491995.1 uncultured Orrella sp. | reverse complement strand
AGTTGATGGAGATTTAATGACCTTGTCGGTGGACTTTACCAGCCACTTCCTGATGGCCATGCCTGGACTTGTTAGTGGAGAGCTGGCAGGGACGGTCATTTATGTGTGTGAGCACTCCGAGCGGGGAGCCCTTGGTCTGGTGATCAATCGACCCACCGACCTTACGGTAGCCAGCCTCCTGGAAAAGATTGACCTGGAGTCGACCGATCCCGGGGTGTCCCGGATCCCCGTGCATTACGGCGGACCGGTGCAGACTGACCGCGGCTTTGTGTTGCATAAGCCTGCCCTGGACTACAGCTCCAGCATCCACTTGTCCGATGCACTGGCGTTGACAACCTCGAGAGATGTCCTGCAGGCGATTGCCAGGGGGGATGGTCCGCAACAGGTGTTTGTGACGCTAGGCTACGCCGGCTGGGGGGCGGGGCAGCTGGAGCAGGAGATGGCGCAAAACGCCTGGTTGTCCGTGCTGGCCCGCGACGACATCATATTTGATACAGAGGCCGAGTTGCGGTACCCGGCAGCTATGAGGCTGCTCGGAATCGATCCGGTGATGCTGGCAGGTTCGGCTGGACATGCCTGAGCCGGAACAAACGTTGCTGGCATTTGATTTTGGTCTGCGCAAAGTGGGCGTTGCACTGGGCAATACACTGCTGCGTCAGGCCCGCCCACTCGAGATTATCGATACAGAAGTCAAAGTCCGTCGGTTTGAAAGAATTGATGCGTTGCTGGCGATCTGGCAGCCACAGAAACTTGTCGTCGGTCTGCCCTTGACGCTGGACGGTGGCGAGCAGCCGGCTTCTCGGCAGGCGCGTCGTTTTGCCAACCAGCTCAATGCAAGGACGGGCCTGCCCGTCGAGCTGGTCGACGAGCGTGGATCAAGTCTCCAAGCGCAACAGTGGACTGGAAACGCGCCCGATGATGCCGTTGCAGCGGCTATCATCTTGCAAAGATACTTCGATGGCTCTGAGAGCTGATCTGTTTGCGGGAAATCGTATGACTAAACTGAGTGAGACTGATCTGCCGGATGCGCAGATTCTTTATGACCAGCTTCTGGAGGCTGCTCGCAAGATCATTGCGCCGCTGCCAGCCGGCAAAGTGCACTTGGTCGGTATCCATTCGGGCGGCGCATGGCTCGCGCAGCAGCTGCATCGTGATCTCGGGCTGGAGTCGGCGCTGGGCACACTCAATATCAGCTTTTATCGCGACGATTTTGACCGGATCGGGCTGCACTCGCAGACCGCCCCCTCGGACATCAGTTTCGAGGTGAATCAGGCGCACCTGATTTTGATTGATGATGTGCTCTACACCGGTCGCACGATACGTGCAGCCATGAATGAGTTGTTCGATTATGGTCGTCCGGCGTCAATCCAGCTGCTGGTGCTGGTGGATCGAGGTGAGCGACAGTTGCCAGTCCAGGCCGATTTTGCGGCCTGGAAAATGCCGGCGCCCGCCAGCGGTAGCCTGGTTTTACAGCGATCTGATGAAGGGCAGTTCAGCCTGATTCTTGAGCAAGAGGCCGAATAATGCAGAATCCGCAATTAAATCGCCATGGCGAGCTGACCCATCTGATTACAACAGAAGGTTTGTCTCGCGATATTCTGACCCACATCCTCGACACAGCCAGCACATTTGTGCCGCTGTCGGAGCGAGAGGTCAAGAAAGTTCCGCTGCTGCGTGGCAAAAGTGTATTCAACCTGTTTTTTGAAAACTCGACACGCACCAGAACCACGTTCGAGATTGCGGCGACCCGATTGTCCGCGGATGTTTTCAATCTGCATATCAACGCTTCGTCAGCCTCCAAAGGCGAGACCCTGCTCGACACCATCGCCAATCTGTCTGCAATGCAGGCTGATATTTTTGTTGTTCGTCACGAGGCCAGCGGTGCACCCTATCTCATTGCACGACATGTCGCGCCGGATGTGCATGTGATCAACGCCGGCGATGGTCGTCATGCCCATCCGACGCAAGCCTTGCTCGACATGTACACCATTCGCCATTTCAAGAAATCGTTTTCAGGACTGACGGTCGCGATCGTGGGTGATGTGATGCATTCCCGGGTCGCCCGTTCCAATATCCATGCCCTGACCACGCTCGGGGTCGCTGAGGTGCGTGCCATCGGGCCCCTGACGCTCTTGCCAAGTGGACTGGAACAGATGGGCGTTAAAACCTTCACCAGCATGCAGGAAGGATTGCGAGACGTCGATGTGATCATCATGCTGCGCCTCCAGAATGAAAGGATGCGTGGCGCATTGTTGCCGTCTTCGCACGAGTACTTCAAGCATTACGGTCTGTCCGAAGAGAAGCTGGCTTACGCCAAGCCGGATGCGCTGGTGATGCATCCCGGGCCGATGAACCGTGGTGTGGAGATTGAGTCTTCAGTTGCCGATGGGCCGCGTTCAGTCATTCTTGATCAAGTCACGTTTGGCATTGCTGTGCGCATGGCTGTCATGAGTATCGTCGCGGGAGCAACAGCATGAATCTCCTTCTCAAAAATGCACGCGTGATAGACCCTGCCAACCGTATGGACCAGATCTCGGACGTGTGGATCAAGGACGGGCGCATCGCAGCGATCGGGGTGCCGCAAGCCCCGATAGACGTACAGCAGACAATGGATCTGACGGGCAAAGCGGTGATTCCCGGACTGGTGGATCTGGCGGCACGCCTGCGCGAGCCCGGGTTTGAGTATCGGGCAACGCTGGAGTCTGAACTTAACGCCGCGATGGCCGGTGGCGTGACCAGTCTGGTGCTGCCGCCGGACACAGACCCTGCGCTCGATGAGCCAGGGCTGGTCGAGATGCTCAAACACCGTGCGCGTCAGTTTGACCATGTGAATCTGTTTCCGCTCGGTGCAATGACAGTGGGTCTGAAGGGTGAAGTGATCACCGAGATGGCTGAACTCACCGAAGCGGGCTGTGTCGGGTTTTCTCAGGCAGACAGGCCTGTGACTGACACCAATGTGCTGCTGCGGGCCATGCAGTACGCGCGCTCGTTTGGATACGCGCTCTGGCTGCGCCCCCAGGATCCCTGGCTATCGGGTTCGGGCGTTGCCGCCAGTGGCGCCTACGCATCAAGGCTCGGGTTGTCCGGAGTGCCGGAACAAGCCGAGACCGTGGCATTGCACACACTGCTCGAATTGCAGCGGGCGGTGGGGGTGCATCTGCATATCTGCAGGCTCTCGACAGCGGCAGGCGTTGAACTTGTGCGGACCGCCAAGGCCTCAGGCTCGTCAATTACCTGCGATGTCTCGATCAACAGCTTGCATCTCACAGATCTGGACATCGGTTACTACGACACCCGATGCCGTCTGGATCCACCGTTGCGAGGACAGAGAGATCGTCTGGCTTTGCGTCAGGGGTTGACCGATGGCACGATTGACGCTGTGTGCTCTGACCATACACCGGTGGATGACGATGGCAAGCAGTTGCCTTTCGCGGATGCCGAGGCAGGGGCGACAGGACTAGAGTTGCTGCTGGCGATGACGCTGAAGTGGGCGCGGGAAGATAAAGTTGATTTGCTGACGGCGCTGTCCCGTGTGACCGCGAACCCGGCCGGTGTGTTGCAGTCTTCGGGCGTGCAGGGACCAAAACTTGGGACCCTTGAGGTGGGCAGCTCGGCAGACCTTGCCGTGGTTGATCTCGATGAAAACTGGATCGTCAGCCGACGTACCTTATTGAGCCAAAGCTGGCACACCCCGTTTCAGGGCATGGAGCTGGCGGGTCGGGTGCGCGCGACGATTGCTCGAGGCAGGGTGGTCTGGGAGCGTGGTGATTGAGCACGCTCCGGTTCGCCTGGAGAGCATGGTGGATGGTGCTTTGGCTGTTTGTCGGCTTGCTGACGATCGGACTGGTCTATCCGCTGACAGGCCTGCAGCGCCGTTTGTCCATCAAGCGGCGCTGGTCGCGCAGGTTGCTGCGAATTTGCGGTATCGACTTGCATGTGTCAGGGCAGCCCCCTGAGCAAGGTCCCGTCCTGTGGGTTGTCAACCATGTGTCATGGCTGGACATCTTTGTACTCAACCACGCGCGTTCAACGACGTTTGTCGCCAAACATGAGATTCGTCACTGGCCTTTGATTGGCTGGCTGGCAGCGGGCGCTGACACGATTTTTATCGAGAGAGAGTATCGGCATGCGGTTCAGCGAGTGGGGCAGGCCATGCAGGCTCGATTCGAACAGGGTCAGGCGGTCGGATTGTTCCCCGAGGGAACGACATCACCCGGGTTCGATGTGTTGCCCTTCTACGCCAATCTGTTTGAGCCTGCAAGGCGTGCCGCTGTACCGATTCAGGCCGTTGCGCTGATTTATTCCCATCACGGAAAGCGCAGTGATTACGCTGCTTTCGTGGGCGAAGAGACCCTGCTCAGAAACATGTGGCGTGTGCTGGGCACCACAGGTCTGTCGATCGAGGTCGTGTTTTTGAATACCTTGGCGGTCGACAGCTTTGAAGTGCTCAAACGAAATGAGCTGGCCAGTCTTGCACGGCAGGACATCCAGCGAGCGCTTTTCCGCGGTCTATCGAAAGACTCCGATCCGACTTGAGCATCAGTGGGCCAAGGGGTCCAGCGACTGGTGGCAAGGGATCTGGATCAGCGTTTTGTCGCTTTGGCGGATGGCGGTCAGATGTCCTCCCCAGACGCAGCCGGTATCGAGGCAAATCACATCCGGACGAATCAGCAGCCCAAGGGTTGACCAGTGGCCAAACACGACGGTGACCTCACTTGTCGCCCGATTGGGGACGTCAAACCAGGGGATCAGACCTTCATGGTGTTCGCCCGGAGAGGATTTGATCGCCAGCGCCATCTGACCCTTCGCCGTACACATGCGCAGGCGAGTGAGGGCATTGACAATGACCCGCAGTCGCTTGCCGCCGGTGTAATCTTCTTTCCATTGGTTGGGCTCGTTGCCGTACATCTTCTCGATCGACCGACGCCAGTTCTTGCCTTGAAGTGCTTTTTCCACTTCTGCAGCGAGCGCAAGGGTTTTTTGAACATCCCACTTCGGTAAAACACCGGCGTGCACCATCAGATGTCCATTCTCAAAATGCGCCAGTTTCTGGTTTCTGACCCAGTCGATGATTTCACCTGCATCGGGCGCCGTCAGAATCTCTCGCAGCGTATCGCTCTTTCCCGGTGATCTCACACCAGCGGCAACAGCCAGAAGATGCAAGTCGTGATTGCCAAGCAGCACCACGCTACGGTCTTGCATCTGCATCAGATACCGAATCGTTGCGAGAGACTGGGGGCCACGATTCACAAGATCCCCGGCAAACCAGAAACGCGCCTGGGGATCCTGAGCAATCAGCGGGTGTGCGAGTAGTTTGTCCAGCGAGCTGCAGCAGCCCTGGATATCTCCAATCATCCAGATGTGAGAAGAACTCATGGTGAGGGGTGTCCAGCGATATTCTTGGGTTTACCGATGGCTCTCTCGCGTGGGCCGAGCCTTCGCTCCATGCTCAGAACCGTCACGATCGCGAGGATGAAAGCAATCGTGTTCGGTAGCAGGGCCGTGACGACGGGGTCCCAATGATAGAGCATGCCAACATTGAGCGAGAGCTGATTGACCATGAAAAACACGGTGCCAATCAGAATACCCACAAAGATCTTCGCTGCGACGCCGCCTCGACGTGTCTGCATGTAGGCGATCGGCGCGGCGATCGACAGCATCACGATCAGGGTGAAGGGGTAGGCGAGTTTTCGCCAGATGGCGACCAGTTGCCGGTCCGCGTTCAGTCCATTGGCCCGCATGTATTGCGTGTAGTCCCAGAGAGACAAAAATGACATCCGCTCGGGAACCAGAATTCTTGCCACCAGCCGCTCAGGTGTCAGTGACGAACCGATCGTTTGATCACCGATGCGCCTGATTTCCATCAACGGTGTCTCAGGGACTTCTGCCTGGGAAAGCGCATTAATGGCATCTGTCGGCAGGCGGTTCTCGGTTGAGTCAAACAGTGTCAGTTTGCCGTCCTCAAGCGTTCCACGAGGCGCCTGGGTCAATGATGTCAGTACCGCGCCAGGTGTAAACTCATAAATCGACAGGTTGGCAACCTCGCCCGAGGACAAGAGCTGACCAATGTTGATAATCCGGTACCCGCCTTTGCTGGTTGGCTCTTTGAACCAGTAACCGCTGACAAGGCGTCCGCCTTCCACGCGCCCTCGCATTAGCAGATTGGCTTCGCTGTAACGTGTCTCTGCCAAGGGGGTCAGGACTTCTGAAAGCAGTATGGCCAGCACGATGATGGGTGCGGAAATGACCCACAACATACGCAGCAGGCGAGATGAACTGACGCCAGACACTCGCAGAATGACCAGCTCGTTGCGTTGCGCCAAACCTGCGAGCGCCAGGATCGCACCTACGAGCAGGCCGATGGGAAGCAACTCGTAGAGCCGGGTCGGGAACGCCAGCATTTCGAGATAAAGCAGGGCAGAGACCGGAAATGCGTCAGAGACGGTGTCGAGCTGATCAACCAGGGTAAAAAATGAAAACAGCCCGAGCAACGCCACCAGAACCACAAACGTGGATCTGTAGATCTCGCGGGCGATGTAATTGCGGGCGGTTGACATAGACGAAGTTTACCGGACGTCCGGTACAAGCTGTTTGCGGACCATGTCAATGACGGGATCAACCTGCGGTTCGGTGCCATGCCAGATCCTGAAACTCTCGGCCGCCTGGCATACCAGCATGCCGAGCCCGTCTGCCTTTCGGGTGGCTCCCAGCGTCTTTGCAGCGACAAGAAACGGGGTGGGCTCGGCGCCATACATCATGTCGTAGAGACTGCTTTCATGACTCACTGCCGTTTCCGGCAGGGCGATGACCTGTCCGCCCAGGCTGCTGCTCGTTGCGTTAATGATGAGATCCCATGGTCGGGCGGCAGGCAGGGCCTCCAGAGGCGATGCCTCGAGCTTCCGGGTATGCTCAGGGTGGTGCGCAATCCAGTCCCTGACCAGAGTCTGGGCCTTGCTGAAGGTGCGATTCGCAATGCAGAGTGCTTCGCAGCCTGTTGCAAGCAATGGGCCAACCACGCCACGGGCTGCGCCGCCGGCTCCTAGCAACAGGATGCGCTGGCCTGTCTTGATCATACCCAGGCGAGACAGATCGCGCACCAGGCCCACACCGTCAGTGTTGCAGCCGTGCAAGTGTCCATCACGGATCCAGAGAGTGTTGACCGCACCCGCCTGAAGCGCGCGCTCACTCAGGCGAGGTTTGGTCATCTGAAAGGCCCGCTCTTTGAATGGAACTGTGACGTTCAGTCCGCTGCCGTTCTCAGAAAAAAACTTCTCGACAGTACTTTCGAACAAATCGGGCAGGGCATCGATCCGTGTGTAGTTCAGCGCTATGCCGCATTGTTGCGCAAACGCCTTGTGGATCATTGGTGAGCGGCTGTGGGCAATCGGATGGCCAATGACTGCAAAATCGGGTGGATGTGGTTTCATGGGGCTCGGGTGGTGAGTTGACCGGCCGTGAATTCCCAGGTTCGGGTGATCACCAGCTGGTCTGTCTCTGAGGAAATCGAGGGAGGAAAAGGGGCAAAGGGGCCAGCAAGCTGCAGAATCCGTCGAACCGCCTGGTTCAGCCTCGGATCTTCGGCCGGACGATTGATCAAGACATCAATGACCCTTCCTGCCGAATCGATCGTGACCGTGGCCTGAAGGTCGCCGGTAGGACGTTGTTTGTCATCGCCTGGGTAGTGCTGGCTGCCGGTTCGCTCGACGGCTTCTTTCCATGCGTCGATGTAGGGTGCATAGCGGTTGGCGATTGCCGAGGGTGCATCGAAGTGCTTGCGCGGGCGAGCGTTGTAGCGTTCGATGTCCTGAAGGATGGCCGCGATTCTCGAGTTCAGCTCGAGAGCCCGCTGGTCTGTGGGATCCGGCCCCTGGACTTCCTGATTGTCCGGGTGCAGGTTCTCAATCGCCCGATCGGGTATCTGCCACACACTCAGGATTTGCCGGAGCAGTTGCGCCTGTTGCGTCTCCAGTGTCTGGCGCTGTTGCGTCATTGCCTCGATGGATATTTCCTGCGCAACATCACCCATGCGTGGCACAGGGTTTGACGCAATACGCGCGCTCTGGTCGCCACCGCCTTCGAGATTGCTTTGAGCGATGATCTGAGGCGCCAGTGGCTCGCGATCATCAAACGCGTTGACAATCACCACTTCGAGATTGGGGATCGTCCCGGGACCGGATGGAGAGCTCGGTGCGGGCCAGCCGAGCACCAGCGCATGAACCAGCAGAGACAGCGCAAAACCCCAGCGCAGAAAATTCTGTTCTGGTGCGCTCAGCCACCTCAGCACGTCGTACTTAACGGATCGGGAGGCCATTGCCGTATCCTGAGTCCGTTGTCACGGAACCTGTTGCCCGCTGGCAGCGGCGTTCGCGGGACTGCCTGCCTCCCCCGTTGCCGGGGTGCTCTCGAAAGCGTCCTCCGGTCCGGTATCTTCTGCTGTCTCCTCAGCTATCTGCTGCACAATCTCTTCTTCCATCTCGTCGATGACGGGCTCGTCAGACACCGGTCCGCTGTCCGCGTGCACAAATTGCGCATGAATCTGCAATGTCAGATCATCGCAGCCTGTCACCTCAATCTCCACCAGTGTCCCTCTGGCGAGTTGCGGCAGGCCAGGGACGTTGAGCACCAGAGGCAGGTTTGCCAGACGAACCAGATCGTCGCGAATCACATGACCTTTGAGGCGAGTGAGCCCTTGCTGCCGGATCCATTGAATGCACCAGTAGCGTTCCATCTGCTGCTGAAATTCGCTCCAGACGGCGTACTGGCTCTCGAAGCCATTGATCAGTGCAAACAGATCTGCGTCTCGAGGCTTGTATGGTGCGACCAGCGGGGCAGAGACGCCATGCTGTGCCAGCGCAATCAGCTGGCGCTGATTGACCAGATCCACGTAACGACGCAATGGCGAAGTGCACCAGGCGTACTGGGTGACGCCGATGGCTTCATGAGGTAGTGCGTGGGTGCTCATGCGCACCCGCCCCGTCTGCTGGGAGCGGTAGACACCCGCGAGGTTGTGGTCATTGATGGACCTGGCCCACAGTTCGTTGGCCAGGATCATGTACTCCGCAACCAGCAGGTCGAGTGGTGCATTGCGTTTTCTGGGCTCTATGCGTACCGGAGAGTCAGGGTCGTCAGCCGGCCCGTCCAGATAAAAGCTGTAGTCGATGCGATCGTTATTCTGCTTTTTACCGCGGCGCTGGTCTCGTACCGCACTCAAGGCTTTGGAGAGTTGCCACAAGGGACGCAGCCAGCTTTCATAGGGCAGATCACTGTGTGGATCCTCCACGGCCTGCGTGGTGATCACAGCATCCAGTTCGTTGTGGCGAAGGTTGTGGGTCAGCGTCACGCGCTCCAGGCGCGTCTCGTAGCTGCGAACTTCTCCGGTCTGCCGGTTTGCCTGAACGTAGAGCGACAGCGCTGGCACCGGCTTGCCGGCAAACAGCGAATAGGCCTCAATCACACTGTCAGGCTGCATGGGGATTTTCTCGCCAGGCATGTAAACCGTGGACATGCGCTCACGTGCCACCCGGTCGAGCTCGCTGTCTCGGGTGACGCCCAGCGCTGGCACAGCCACATGGATGCCAACTTCCAGCCAGTCGTCTTCGAGCGATCGGACCGAGAGCGCATCATCGATTTCGGTCGTTGAAATGTCATCCACGGAATACGCGGTCACGTCTGCTAGTGGCAGGTCTTCGTGAGACAAATCAAAGTCGACAGGCGCGAACCCGGTGCCTTTGGGAAAGTTTGTCGCCAGAAAGCGCGCACGGTGCAGGGCCAGCGCGTGAGGCCAGGCGCCACTCTCGAGCAGCAGTCGGTCCGGCGCCTTACCAGTTTGTTCGCAGGCCAGGCTGAGTGCTTTCCATGCTTGAGAGTTTTTATCAGGCCGCGTCACCAGACTGAGCGCAATATCGGCAACTTCAGGCGGCAACTCGCGATTGACCAGTTGCTGTGCCCAGTTTTGCTGCTGCTGTGCCTGGAGACGTTTTTTTTCCTGAGCCGCGAGGGCTGCTTTCAGAATCTCTTCAGGGGCACGGCGGTAGCGCCCTTTGCCCCTGCGGTGGAAGTAGACAGGGGCCTCGTGAACGCAAAACAGCAGTGCCACGGTCTCAGGCGCGCTTGGAGTGTGCCCATAATATTCCGCAGCCAGTGTCTGAATCTCGAACTCGTCCTCTGGCGCGACTTCCCACAGAAACTCTGCGTCCATGGCCCCCGCCATGCCCTGTGCCTGTTCGATCAGCTGGGCTGGCTCGGGCGTACTGAAAGTCAGCACACAACTGGCGCGCTTGATCTTGCTGCGCTTGCCCGACTCGGACTCGACCTGAAGGGTCGTGTCCGCATCCGATTTGATCAGCGCTGCTTTGAACTGGCTGCCTTCCTCATACAAAACAAACATGCATTCAACTCTGTTGGTTCCTGCTGTCTGGGTATGCAAACGCCATGACATCAGGAATGTAGTGTGCAAAATCGGACAGACCGTGGTCGCTGCCCTCTATGATGGTTTGCTGGCTGCCTGCAAAAAAATCGCGCATTTCAGTCCAGTCCAGCAGTTCATCGCCCGTCGCCGCAATCAGGTAGTAGCGTTGTGGCTGGGTGATCCGGTTTACCGCCATGGCCGCGAGTTCGTTGATATAGGTGGCGTGAAACACCAGCGGTTCACCATTGTGATAATTTTGATGCTCACCTATCTGAGTGGTCAGGTCACGTGGCGCACGCACTGCGGGATTCAACAGCACTGCACGGCAACCGAGCTGTTCGGCCAGGCTCGTGGCATAAAAACCTCCCAGAGACGAGCCAACGATCGTGAGGTCTTCGGGTCCACGGCCAGTGGCGGTGCAAAGTGCCTGCGCCTCGCGCAATGCCAGCGAAACTGCCTGGGCAGGGCTGACCGGCAAAGCCGGGCAACGCCATTGGTCCAGACGCCCGAGCTCTTGCATCGCCTGCATCATCAATCGGGCTTTAAAGGACTCCGGCGAGGACCGAAACCCGTGCAAGTACAGAATCATGGGGTCATCCCCTCGCAACCAGATCGAAGTCGGGACAGAAGTTTCTCATGAATCTGACCAAAACTGCCATTACTCATGATCACAACCTGATCTGACGGCTTGACAGCACTGACGATGGAACTGACCAGTGTGTCGAGGTTGCTCTGCACCTGGAATCGGTTGCCGAGTGGGGCAAGCACTGCCTGCGCATCCCATTCCAGGCGATGTTTGCCGGATTGTTCTGCATAGCAGAACACCAGATCAGCGGTTTCAAGCGAACTTGCCAGTTGCGCCGCCATCGAACCGAGTTTCATGGTGTTTGATCTTGGCTCGAGCACGGCGATGATGCGAGCCGCTCCGACTTTGCGCCGCAGTCCCTCGAGCGTTGTGCGAATGGCGCTGGGGTGATGCGCAAAATCATCAAAAACGGTGACATCATTGACCACGCCACGGACTTCCATGCGTCGTTTGACCCCTTCAAAGGTATTGAGTGCCGCCAGTGACTGGATGGGTTCTATGCCAATATGGGCCGCTGCAGCCATGGCGGCCAGCGCATTGTTCAAATTGTGCTGTCCGGTCAGGCTCCAGCGCAGTGCACCGATTTCTTGCGAACCCAGGCAGATCAGCGCCTGACCATCACTGGCGTACTGAATGTGCCATCCCTGCGGTGTGCCCAGACGCACCACAGGCGTCCAGCAGCCGCGCGCAAGCACGCGACCGAGTGCCTCGTCTGCGTCAGGAACAATGATTTGTCCCTGACGGGAGATGGTGCGTACCAAGTGGTGAAACTGGGTCTCGATGGCATGAAGATCAGGAAAGATGTCTGCATGATCAAACTCGAGATTGTTCAGAATGGCGGTGCGGCTTCGGTAGTGGACAAACTTGGAGCGCTTGTCAAAAAACGCCGTATCGTATTCATCAGCCTCTATCACGAAATATCGGGAGGCAGGTTCAAATCTTGCCGACACCTTCAGTCCGGGTGCAACCCCTCCAATCAGGAAGTTGGGTGCAAGTCCGCTTTGCTCGGCGATCCAGGCAAGCATGGAACTGGTCGTGGTTTTGCCATGCGTGCCAGCCACAGACAGCACGTGCTGCTGGCCCAGGATGTGTTCGCCGAGCCACTGCGGACCTGACACATAGGGCAGATTCTGGTCGAGAATGGTTTCCATCAACGGATTGCCGCGCGACACGACGTTGCCGATGACATAAAGATCGGGTTTCAGTCTGATCTGGTCCGCTTCGAAACCTTCAATCAGTTCGATACCTTGTTGTTCGAGTTGCGTACTCATGGGTGGGTAGACCCCTTGATCGCACCCGG
>CAZBIN010000033.1:0-6801 GCA_964491995.1 uncultured Orrella sp. | reverse complement strand
GTGTCCAGCCTCGCGGGCCAACGCAGCCACGCCGCCCATAAAAGTGCCGCAAATCCCCAGTATGTGCAAATGCATCCGATTTCTCCTTGAGGTCATTTTAAGGGCAGTGTCCGGGCACGGTCACCCAAAGCGGCGCTATCATTGCAACATGAAACGAAGAACACTTATCGTTGGGGGTGCAGGGCTGGCTTCACTGGGTCTGGTGGGGTGGCTCGCATTCAAGGAAAGTTCCCGCAAGGCGCCCCAGGCGAACCGCGAGGCCACCCGTATGCCGGTTCAACCGGATCCGGCTGTCTTTTTTAACGCATCATTTGCCGGGCAGAATGATGCGCCTGTGGCCATGAAGACCCTGTCGGGAGTGCCGCTGGTGGTCAATTTCTGGGCCACCTGGTGTGCGCCCTGCGTCAAAGAAATGCCTGAACTGGATTTGATCGCAGCACAGACGCCGGGCGTCAAAGTTATTGGCGTTGCGATCGATAGCAAGGCCAATGTTGATGCTTTTCTGCAGAAGGTGCCTGTCTCGTTTCCCATTTACGTGGCGGGGCACGCAGGCATTGAAATCACTCGCGGACTCGGAAATAACGTGATGGCACTGCCATTTACGGTGCTCATCAATGCCAGTGGCGAGCTGTTTTCGAAGGTGCTTGGAGAGGTCAATCCACAGGCCTTGAGAGCAGATATTGGAAGAATGTTGGCCGGATGAGTGGTGTATATGTACAATTAGCGGCAATTAACGCCGAAAAGCGATTTTTTACGGTTGATTGCCATTATGCATCATAAAATTCTGGTCGTTCATGGACCAAATCTCAATATGCTGGGTACGCGTGAGCCAGAGATTTATGGCAGTCAGACGCTTGATCAGATCAATGAGTCTCTGGCTGGTCTGGCACAGCAAAGTCAGGCGAGTTTGCTTGCGTTTCAGAGCAACAGCGAAGGCGAGCTCGTGTCGCGGATTCAGCAAGCACGCTTGGATGGGACGACGTGGCTGATCGTCAATGCGGCTGCTTACACGCATACCAGCGTGGCGATTCGCGATGCTTTGAGTGCGATCGAAAAACCTTTTATCGAGGTACATCTGTCAAATGTGCACCGGCGAGAGCCGTTTCGACATCACTCCTACCTGAGTGATGTGGCCACGGGCGTGATCGTCGGGTTGGGCGCTTCAGGTTATGAGGCGGCAGTTCGGTACATCCTTCAGCAACCAGTCAGTTGACTGGTGACATCACAATCAATCTATTCTGTTTCTGATTGACCTTTTACTGATCCCTTACGGAAAACACACAACATGGATCTGCGCAAACTTAAAACGCTTATCGATCTGGTCGCAGAGTCTGGCATTGCCGAACTCGAAATCACAGAAGGTGAGGACAAGGTCCGAATCGTCAAGTTCTCTCAGCCGTCCACGGTGTACAGCGCACCCGCGGCACCCATGACCGTGGCGCTGCCGGCAGGCTCTGGATCCGTGGCCGGTGGCGATGTGGCGGCACCGGCTGCGCCTGCTGCCAGAGAAGGTGATCTGGTCAAGGCGCCGATGGTTGGTACGTTCTACCGGGCCCCGAGTCCCGGCGCCAAGCCGTTCGTTGAGGTCGGCCAGGCAGTCAAGGAAGGCGAGCCCCTGTGCATCATCGAGGCCATGAAACTGCTCAACGAGATCGAGGCCGACAAGTCGGGCGTGATCAAAGAAGTTCTTGTTGAAAACGGTGAGCCCGTCGAGTTCGGTCAACCCTTGTTCGTTATCGTCTGACCATGTTTGAAAAAATTCTTATCGCCAACCGTGGCGAAATCGCTTTGCGTATCCAGCGAGCCTGCCGGGAAATGGGCATCAAGACCGTCGTGGTGCACTCCGAGGCAGATCGCGATGCGAAGTACGTTCGCCTCGCTGACGAGTCAGTTTGCATCGGGCCGGCAGCGTCCAAGGACAGTTACCTGAGTATGCCGTCCATTATCTCTGCGGCGGAGGTCACCGATTCGGAAGCGATTCATCCGGGTTACGGATTTTTGTCAGAGAATGCCGATTTTGCGGAACGCGTTGAAAAAAGCGGCTTTGTCTTTATCGGTCCAAAGCCCGAGTCGATCCGTTTGATGGGCGACAAGGTGTGCGCCAAGAGAGCCATGATCGAGGCCGGAGTGCCTGTGGTTCCGGGTTCGGAAGGCGCCTTGCCTGAGGATTCACAGGAAATCCTTGAAATTGCCCGTAAAGTTGGTTACCCAGTCATCATCAAGGCCGCTGGAGGCGGTGGTGGCCGTGGCATGCGCGTGGTGCACACAGAGGCCGCATTGCTGAATGCGGTCGCCATGACCCGCTCGGAGGCGGGGGTGGCCTTCAATAATCCCGAGGTCTATCTCGAAAAATTTCTTGAGAATCCGCGGCATGTCGAGATTCAGGTGCTGGCCGATGGTGGCCGACGCGCTGTCTGGCTCGGTGAGCGTGATTGCTCGATGCAACGCCGTCATCAGAAAGTCATAGAGGAGGCACCCGCCCCGGGAATCCCCCGTCGTTTGATCGAGCGAATCGGTGAGCGTTGTGCCGAGGCTTGTCGCAAGATTGGCTACCGTGGTGCTGGAACCTTTGAGTTTCTGTTCGAAAACGGCGAGTTCTATTTCATCGAGATGAATACCCGGATACAGGTTGAGCACCCAGTGACCGAGCTTGTAACCGGTATAGATCTGGTGCAGCAGCAGATTCGTATTGCCGCCGGCGAGCCCTTCGAATTACGCCAGCGTGATGTCCAGTTCCGTGGTCATGCGATTGAATGCCGGATCAATGCCGAAGATCCTTTCAAGTTCGTGCCCAGTCCAGGACGGATTACCAACTGGCATACGCCGGGCGGTCCAGGGGTGCGGATCGATTCGCATGCCTATAACGGATATTTCGTGCCGCCGTATTACGACTCCATGATCGCCAAAGTGATCACATACGGAGATACGCGTGAACAGGCGCTGGCGCGCATGCGCACGGCGCTTTCGGAAATGGTTGTTGAAGGTATCAGCACCAACATCGCGCTGCACAGGGAACTGTTGACGGATGCCCGTTTCATGGAAGGTGGCACCAGCATTCACTATCTCGAACAGAGGCTCAATGACCGCCCTCACTGATAAGCGGATGTCAGCACTGACAGTCTGTGGCGGGGTCGCTTCGAGCGGCACCGGGGAGAATGGCATTGCGTGAACTGGTCTTGCACTGCAGTGGACATCTGGCAGATGATTTGACAGATGCCCTCATTGAAGCGGGTGCGCTGTGTGCCAGCGTGGAAGACGCTGATCTTGACACGCCTGACGAGAAGCCATTGTTTGGCGAGCCGGGCAGTGATGCAACACCCCAGGGCTGGGACAGAAGTCGCCTTCTGGTGCTTCTGCCGGATGGTCTGGATCCTGCTCAACTGGTCGAGCAGGTCGAAGGCGATTTGTCGCTTTCTCTCGGACCGTGGGATGTGCGTGAAGTGCCGGATCAGGACTGGGTTCGATTGACCCAGTCGCAGTTCGGGCCCATTGAAGTGAGTGACAGGCTCCTGATTGTTCCGACATGGCACGCAGCTGACATCGATCCGACCGAATCCCGGATCAAGATTGAACTGGATCCGGGGCTGGCGTTTGGAACGGGAAGTCATCCGACGACGCACCTTTGTCTGCGCTGGCTGTCAGAGTGTCTGCCCGCAGCAGCCAGTGTTCTGGACTATGGATGTGGATCCGGAATTCTGGCAATTGCCGCCAGGCTTCTGGGGGCGGGTGATGTCTGGGCCATTGACATCGACGAGCAGGCGGTCGAGTCAACAGGATTCAACGCCCAGGCCAATCATGTCGAGCTGCAGCGAGGTCTGCCCAAAGACTTGCCCGCTGGCACTTACGATGTTGTCGTGGCGAATATTCTTTCCAATCCTCTGAAAGTGCTGGCTCCTATGCTCTGCGCTCGCGTCAGTCCCGGTGGTTTTCTGGTCCTGTCGGGCGTGCTTGAGCGTCAGGCAGAGGAGGTTGCGGCTTTCTATCGACCCTGGGTTGCGCTCAAAGTCTGGCAATCCCTCGATGGCTGGGTCTGCCTGGCTGGACAGCGTTCGGAGGGCTAGGCGATATGGGTCTGATCACGCGTTGCCCGAAGTGCCAGAGCGGCTTTGAGGTGACATCCGATCAGTTGCGGTTACATGATGGCTTGGTACGCTGCGGTCAGTGTTCGCATGTGTTTGATGGATTTGCCTGCCTACAGGCTGCCCTGCCGACATTGACCAGAAAAGTGGATGCAATACCTGAGACGGAAGGGTCGTCCACCAAGCCGACTCTTCCATCCGGTGTATCCGGTGTTTCTCCTGCGGTGGTCAGAAACCCGAGACATTGGGAGGCGGATGCGGAAGTCTCTGCCTCGCGTGCACCTGGCGAGCCGGTGCTCAAGACGGGTTCTCTGCCTTCATCCTCACCCATACGTTCCGATTCAGAGCGCGTGCGACAGGATAGAGAGCCTGTTCTCTCGACGCTTGCGGGAGAAAAATCTGGCAATTCTGTGGGGCAAGTGCCGATTCGTGTCATGGGTGAGGCCCGGATCCGGTCGGAGGATTTATCCTCGGCCGCACGCCGGGATCCAGATCTGATGGAAGATGACCGGGAGCCTTCTCTTTTGTCCCGACTCTTCTGGGGTACTGGCGCAGTCGCACTGGGTGCTCTGCTTCTCGTACAGCTGCTGGTGTACTTCCGCGATGATCTGGTCACCCAGATGCCGTGGACGCGGGGTGCGCTGGTTCAACTGTGTGCACCCTTAGGTTGCGAGGTCAGTTATGTCCGCCGAAAAGACCGTATCATCATCATTGGCTCTTCGTTGCAGCAGACCTCTGGGAGCCTGAAGGGTGAGCAGGCTTATTCACTCAAGCTGACTTTGCAAAACCGCAATGATTATCCGCAGCCTTGGCCTTCGCTGTTGCTCTCGCTCAGTGATGCTTCGGATACCGTGCTCGTCAGAAAAGTGATACCACCCGAACAGTATCTTCCTGAGTCGATCGGCACAAATCCGTTTGGTGCGCGTCAGGAAATGGCCATCGAGATTCCCATCACGGTCTCTGGATTCGCAATCAGTGGGTTTGAATTACAGCGGTTTTTCCCTTAACCAGCCAGTTTCAGCAACTTCAGGTGTTTTAACTATGTCCCAAGCAGTTTTGATATGCGGTTCCGTCGCGTTCGACACGATTGCTGTCTTTGACGGCCGATTCAAGGACCACATTCTTGCCGACCGTATTCACGCGCTGAGTGTGTCATTTCTTGTACCGTCCATGCGTCGCGAGTACGGGGGGTGTGCTGGCAATATTGCCTATAACCTGAAGATGCTGGGTGGCAATCCGCTGCCGGTTGCGACGGTTGGAGAGGACGCGGGTGATTACCTTGCGCGTCTGCAAGGGTTTGGAATCGAGACGCGCCGGGTTCAGGTGGTGCCAGATACGCTCACGGCACAATGCTTTATCACCACAGATCTTGATGACAACCAGATCAGTGCATTTCACCCCGGGGCCATGGACTTCTCTGCACAGAATGACATTACGACGGAGAAGGCGTCATGGGCGATTGTTGCGCCTGACTCAAAGGCGGGCATGCTCGCACACGTTGATCGTCTTGCCAGCGCTGGTGTACCGGTGATTTTTGACCTTGGTCAGGCAATGCCGCTGTTCAACGGTGAGGATCTGCACAATGTCATTGGCAAGGTCCGGGCATTGGCTTTGAACGATTACGAGGCCAGCGTGGTCGAGCAGAGAACAGGTTCGTCGATTGCGCAGTTGGCGAGCGGTCTGGATGCGGTGGTTGTGACCCGGGGTGCCGAAGGTTCAACCTTGTATACGGAAGGAAAGGAAATCCAGATCAAACCCGTCACGGCGACGGCGGTTGTGGATCCCACGGGCTGCGGTGACTCGCATCGTGCCGGACTGTTGTATGGCTTGACCCAGGGATGGGGCTGGGAGCGGGCCTGCATGCTGGGTAATGTGATGGGATCGATCAAAATCGCTTCGCGCGGCCCTCAGAACCATCGGGTTGATCCAGGGCAGATTAACCAGATCATGCAGCGGGCTTATGGCATGGGTCTGTAGTAAGGTATTCTGATTGTCAGATTTTGTACTTCAAGGAGAAGTCATGAGTATGGTCAAGCGCAAAGTGAGTCGCCGCACGGTCCGACTGGCAGGTGCTGCGGCACTTGTAGGAGCGCTGGGATTGACAGTTTCAGGCTGCCAGACCCCGAGTGCATCGGCAAATGTGTACACATACGGTCAGGCTCAGTCTGAGCAGATTGTCAGGCACGGCACGGTGATCGCTGTGCGGCCGATCGTGATTCAAAAGGATCGTAGCAGTGGTGCAGGAATGATCGCCGGTGGAGCTCTGGGTGGTGTCGCCGGCAGTGCGATTGGTGGTGGCACAGGTCGTGATCTTGCCATCGTGGGTGGCGCCATACTGGGTGCTCTGGCCGGTGAAAAAATTGAAGAAGGCATGGGTAAAACCAATGGCCTGGAGATTACGGTTCGCCTTGATAACAAGGAAGAGCGTGTGATTGCTCAAGAAGCCGATGTGCCAATTTCAGTCGGTCAGCGTGTGTCGGTGATTTCCGGCGCGGGTCCGGCGAGAGTCGTGCCCGACCGTTAAGTCCGGTTGCAGTTTTTCTGTCAATAAAAAAGCATCGTTTCACACGATGCTTTTTTATCGGACTTCAGTCCGGTGAGGAGGTCAATCTCCGAGGTCCGTTGCATGACCCATCTGCAAGGCCCCTTCAGGGTCAAACACCAAACAACGTAAAACTCATCCGGTTCAGAACCATCATTGCGATTTGTGCCAGAATCAGCA
>CAZBIN010000032.1:0-20140 GCA_964491995.1 uncultured Orrella sp. | reverse complement strand
CCGACCTTCGTTGGCAACACCATCGAGGTCATTAGCGAGGTGACTGAGGCGCGAGCCAGCAACAGTCGTCCCGACCGGGGTCTGGTTCGTACACTCAATACGGTTGTCACAGAAAGCGGCAAGACCGTCATGACTTATTCTCCACTGCGATTTGTCAAGCGCATCTCGACTGCCACTTAAGTCTTGCTGTAGGAGCTTGCCGGTCAACCACCGGAAAACATAGGGTTTTCACTTAAGAAATTAACGATTTCAACAAATTTCTGGAAGTTTTTGTTGGCACCTTAAGGAAAACGGCCACATACTCTGCACATCCGGCTGGCATGGTCAAAGAAAAACTCTTCATTATCCGCGTGCAGTGACGTCACTTTTTGCCTGACCGTGAGTTCTCGAAGGCCGGTTTCCTGCGAGGCAAAATGTGATCAAGTTCGCATCAGTGACAAGGAGATTCGCATGTGCAGTCTTTGCAACACAGGTAACCGAAGTCTTTTTCATTCAGATCAGGCTCAGAACGCTTCCCGACGCAGGGTTCTGGGCGCTGCACTTGCCGGACTTGCAGCGACATTGCCCTTGGGCGCCATGGCAAATCAACCGCCAATCCCGGCAAACGTCATGCGTCCGAAACAGGCCCTCGAGCGGCTGATGCAGGGCAATGCTCGCTACGTTGCGGGAACCAGTCAGGTCACAGGTTTTGAACAGTCACGACAACGTCTGGCGACGGGACAAAACCCCTACGCCTGCATACTCAGTTGCGCAGACTCGCGAATCGGACCTGAATACTGCTTCGACGAGGGTCGAGGCGACTTGTTCGTCACCAGAGTTGCGGGCAATTTTGTGACTCCGGAGATTCTGGCCAGCCTTGAGTATGGAGTGGCCGTGCTTGGTGCTCCAGTGATCCTGGTTCTTGGGCATACAGGTTGTGGTGCGATCGGAGCTGCCGTTGATGCCTATGATAAACACACCCAGTTTCCTGGTCATATTCAATCGCTTACCACCGCCTTGGCAGGTGCTGTCAAGGCAGCCCAGCAATCCGCTGCAGGAGGCAATCTGGTAGCTGCCGCCACAGAGCAGAATGTGATTCAGAACGTCAGGCAGCTCAGACAGGCTTCGCCGCTGCTTGCACCGCGTGTCAGCGCCGGTGATTTGCTCGTTGCCGGCGGGATCTATGAATTGACCACGGGCAAGGTTCGTCTGCTTGACGTTTAATGTTCGGCTAGCACGAAACTCTGCACCGAGTTGACGCGCCGCAGCAAACATGGAGTGCTGCGGCGCCTTTATTTAGTGCATTCTTTTGACGGGAAGGCCCGGCGACCGCGCAAGGTCACTTGCTGCGTGCATCCAGAGGGCGAGGTCTTGAAGCCCTTGAGTACCCCGGCAACGCACTGGATCAGCTAGTTTCATACATCGTCGTGAAATACATGTCACCAATGCGTAGATACAAAGACGCAGTGGACACACGCTCGGTGCGGCCTGGAACATTGCCCCCTTGAGCAACGACGGAAACGGATTCGTGTGGATTCGAATAGAGCCAGAGATTGAGCAGTCAGTGAGAACAGTTGGCACGATTCCTGCTACGGAGACCATGCCTGCTTTTAAGCATGTTTTGGTGTGACACATTTTCACTTACCTCTGCGTCGGGAATCTTCCATATGAAAACGAAATCTTTAATTGCCGCCCTGGTCTGTATGCCGGCTATGTTTTCGGTTGCTGGTACTGCCAGCGCTGATGGCACCGATCTCGGCCATGGTTTTAACTTGTCTGGCAACATTACTGTAGCCAACGACTATCGATTCCGCGGCTACACCCAGACAAACTTCAAACCCGCGGCTCAGTTGGGTATTGATTTGAAACATTCGTCAGGTTTCTATATTGGAAACTGGAACTCTAACGTGGGCTGGACGCCAGGTGCCTCGCTGGAAATGGACTTTTACGGTGGGTGGAGTGGCGAAATCGGACACGGTCTGACGCTCGACGTCGGGGTATTGCAATACGCATATCCAGGGGCCAACATGGCTGTCTCGCCGAATACGACGGAGTTGTATGTCGGCGTGAGCTCAGGCCCTTTTGGCCTTAAAGCATCATGGGCGCCAACCAACTGGTTTGGTTATGCAGACTCAAAGAATGCTGTGTATCTAGACGGAACGGCAGACTTTCCGTTGGGAGATGGCTGGGGCATTGGGCTGCACGCCGGCTATCAATTCCTCAACAATGTTGCTGATGCGAACGGTAACTCGACCAATGGCTATTTTGACTACAAGGCTGGTGTGTACAAGGATATCCAAGGATGGGTGTTTGACTTGAGTCTGGTGGGTGCCTCGACAGACAACTTGTACACAAGCTCTCAAGGTTACAAGGCTGGGCGCGTCGGTGTGCTGTTCTCGATTGCAAAGTCTTTCTGACTAGACACATCCGCCAGCGAGTGCAGCCAGACGACTTCACCGTCAGAACTGGCTCAAAGAAGATATAGAGCAAAACAGAAACAGCGCGCTAGGCGCTGTTTCTGTTTTGCTGTCGATTCGCAGGCAGTCTGATGCTGGTCAAGCGGTCACCCGGTTGTGACGTCGCTGATTAACCAGGCATTTTGGGAGGAAACAGCTTGTACCAGAAGCCATAGACCCAGCAGGCTGCGCAGAACGAGAACGCCCATTCCAGACTGGAGAAAATGACCAGTGCAGTGGTTGGAACCACCCAGAGGCTGTTGCCTGTGAAGTACAGAATGCTCGCCACAGTGGCTGCGATGAACAGTATTTTGTTGGCAAACATCTTTGCGCCGGCATTCTCTTTTTTACCAGCAATTTTTCCGCTTTCGAGGATTCTGGCAAACAGTCGGTGGGAGGGACATTTGTAGTGACCGAAGAAACCACGCACCAGACCCATGACGGCCAGCACTGGTAACAGATAGGGAAATCCGAGTAGCGCGATGACACAGAATGAGAAGGTGATGAACGCTTCAAGACGGACAACGTTGGCGTTGACGGGCGGGACATCGAAACGAAGCATGGTGTGACTCCAGTGAAAATCAGGTGGCGTGGGTTGAATAGGTTCTGTTAGATAACAATATATATAAAAACATAACGTAAGTAAATAGATTGTTATCTGAAACGAATTTCACGCATGTTGCGCGAGCAGCTTTTTGCAGATTTGTCGCAAATTTGTAACGAACCCCGTGCGGAGGCTGGCTTGAGCAATAAACAGGCGGTGCTCGTCAGAACATTGTGGTGAGCAGATCCGAGAAGGCGTTCGCCCGATCACGCACCGGGGAGGACTTGATCCGAGAATGAGGCGATCCGCTAGGCACCGCGCACCGAGGCCCAGTACATCGCAGCTGCCTCGACGGTCTGAAAGTGAATTGACACTGTGGTCTTGATATCCGTGCCGTATCCGCCGGCCATGCTGATGGCAAGCGGCAATCGATGACGTCTGGCGAAGGTAAACACGCGACTGTCACGCGCCTTCATGCCCGCCTTTGTGAGTTTCATGCGACCCAGTCTGTCGTCTTCATGCGGATCGGCGCCCGCCAGATAGATCAGCATCTGTGGTTGAAACTCAGACTCAAGTCTCAGAAGGGCGGTGTCTAACGCTTGCAGGTAAGTTGCGTCGTCGCAGCCGTCATCCAGCGCAACGTCAAGCTTGCTGACCTGCTTGCGAAACGGGAAATTGTTCTTTCCGTGAAGAGACAGCGTATAGACTGTTGGGTCATTAGCAAAGATACTCGCTGTGCCATCGCCTTGGTGAACGTCAAGATCAATGATGGCGGTCTTGAAGTCAGGTTGCCCGAGTTCGCGCTGCATGACGCGAGTCGCAACGGCTGCATCGTTAAATACACAAAACCCGCTGCCTTTGTCTCGGTAGGCATGATGTGTACCTCCAGCGAGGTTGACCGCGACGCCCTCGGTCAACGCGGTCTTGCAAGCCGCAATGGTCGCACCCACGGATCGGCGTGAGCGTTCAACCATCTCAGGGCTCCACGGAAATCCAATCTCGCGTTGTGCTTTCGGGTCTAGCGTGCCGTGAATCAGATGTTGGAGATAGAGCGGTTCATGAGCCAGCAATAATTGACTGTCAGTTGCGGCTGGTGCTTCTGCCAAAGCAACGCCGGCAATGGCAGTGACCTGATGGCGCAACATTTGGTACTTTTGCATCGGGAACCGGTGCCCATCTGGCAGTGGCAAGACGAAATGATCACTGTAGAATACTTTCATGCCTGGTCTTGTGGTTTGAGTCTGGTGTTTCCGATGGGTTTGCACCCTGTCCTCGATGGGCGAGAGGTCCAGGTTTCACGGTTGCGATGTTATTTCAAAGGTTTCATCGTTGTCATGTTTCGCAGAACATGTTGAACCTTTCATGTCACGTTACACCAAACCGTTACTACCTCTATCAAATTCTCTTTCACACTTCTATTGGTTACAACAAACGGATGAAGATCAAACTTCGAATCGCGATCTCGGCAATGGCAGTTCTGGGCTGTGCGGGTGCAACCTCGGTCGTTCTGGCGCAAGGTCTTGCGGTTGGTCAGACAGCGGTGCAGTTTAATGTGCTCGGACTGAACCAGTTCAGCACCGGTATGAGTGGTGGTGGCAGCTTTGACTGGTCTGATGCAGGTGGTCGATTGGGTGTTCTGTACCAGGCCACACCGACTCTTGCGGCTGGCGCAAGTCTTGGATATTCCCACCAGAACTGGAACTGGAGTAATCCAGCGGCTTTTGGTAACAGAGCCCCTTGGGGTGGCATTAACACGACCAGACTTGGTTTGAGTCTGACCTATGCACCCACCCGGGACTGGCGGTTCATGATTGCACCGACGGTGGAGTGGGCGGGTGAGGACGGTGCGGGCACCTCGAACTCGACACTTTATGGTGGCGTGCTCAGTGCCACCAAAGTGTTTTCGCCGTCGTTTACGCTCGGACTGGGTGCGGGCGTATTTCGCGAAATGGATCAGACCCGTGCATTTCCGTTCCTTGTGATTAACTGGAAGATCAATGACAGGTTGACCCTCAAGAACCCACTGCCTGCAGGTCCAGCAGGTGGCGCAGGTCTAGAGCTTGAATATCGAGCCGATGACAACTGGACGTTCGGGGTCGGTGGTGCCTGGCGCAATTACAGATTCCGGCTAAACAATTCAGGACCTTTCGCGGGTGGTGTCGGACAGAACCGGATGATCCCGGTTTTTGCCAGAGTCAGTTACGCATTCACACCCAAGACGTCTCTGGATCTCTATGCATTTGCCAGCTTTGCTGGCAATGTTCAGGCCCAGTCTGCCGACAAGCTGACAACCTTGAACACGGGGTACAACACCGGAGTAGGCCTGGGCCTGAACCTGTCACACCGGTTTTAGGAGTTCTTTCGCATCCATCATCTGACCCGCGTTAATCTTGGGTCAGATGATTTGGACGTTTGAGACAGTTTTATAGAGTATCCGTCCATTGCGCAACCATGGCGCAGACTGCCGTTCAGGTCGCGATCGCCAGTCTATAGATCGTTTGTCCTCTGGCATCGATGCCAACGGTGACCGGCATATGACGTACCTTGAACTCGTAGATCGCCTCCATCCCCAGATCTTCAAATGCCACCACACGCGCTGACTCCACTGCCTTTGCCACCAGAAATGCGGCGCCGCCGACTGTGACGAGATACGGGGTGCCATTTTTTTTGATGGCGTCGATCGCCACCGGGCCACGCTCGGCCTTGCCAATCGTGAGCAGCAGTCCGGTTTTTTCGAGTAACTCAGGCATGAACTTGTCCATGCGCGCTGATGTTGTCGGACCTGCGGGACCGACTGCTTCACCTTCGATGGGATCCACCGGGCCAACGTAGAACAGGGCTTTGCCTTTCAGATCAACGGGTAGCGACTCGCCTCGCTGCATCATTTGCGACATGCGGTGATGGGCTGCGTCGCGCGCGGTGAGCACGGTTCCGCTGAGCAATAGGCGATCACCGACCTTCCATTTTGCGACCATGTCACGGTCGAGCTTGTCGAGGTCGACTTCAATGCCGTCGCCAGCGGGCAAGGTATCAGGAATATCTGACCAGACTTCAAGCGTTGGCGGCTCGAATTGTGCGGGCCGCTGTCCGTCGAGTGTGAACGTGATATAGCGGGTCGCTGCACAGTTCGGGATCAATGCAACGGGCTGGAGTGCAGCGTGACAGGGCGCTGTCAGCACTTTGACGTCCAGCACCGTTTGCAGGCCACCGAGTCCCTGTGCACCAATCCCGAGTGCATTGACGCGATCAAAAACTTCAAGTCTCAGGGTCTCGACAGGGTCGAGTGATGGTTTGTTTCGGAGTGAGCCGATATCAATCGGCGTAAAGAGAGAACGTTTGGCCATGACCATGGCTTGCTCGGGACTGCCACCGACCCCCAGTCCGAGCACCCCCGGAGGACACCAGCCAGCGCCCATGCCAGGTAGTTGATCAACCACCCAGTCCGCCACGCTGTCACGCGCGTTGAGCATGGCATATCTTGCCTTGACGTCTCCTCCGCCACCCTTTGCGACAACCGTCAACTCAAACACATCGCCTTCGACCATTTCGATATGCACGATGGCAGGGGTGTTGTCATGCGTGTTCAGACGCTGACCCAGCGGGTCGACAATCATCGAGGCGCGCAAAGGATTGGTGGGCAGTGTATATGCACGTCGCGTTCCTTCGTTGGCCAGAGCCTGAAGCGTTGGCGTCGGCTGACCGGGCGCTCCAATGACGCGTGCGTCCATGCCGATCCTGAAAAATACATGCGCAACACCGGTGTCCTGACAGACTGGCCGGTGCCCGAGTGCACTCATCTTGCTGTTGACAAGGAGTTGCAGCAAGGCGTTCTTTGCGGCTGGACCTGTCTCTTGACTCCAGGCTGACTTCAAGGACTCGACGAAATCCGTCGGATGGTAGTAGCTAATGAACTGCAGAGCATCTGCAATGCCTTCAATGATGTGGGAGGCAGGTATCTGTTTCACGTGGTTCTCCTTCGTTGCGCGAACTGTATACCTTGGCGCACTGGCTTCCAAGTGACATGGGTGGAGTCACTTTCTGATCGAGTGCCTGGTTCAATCGGCTTGTAGGGGGCCACTTGTCTCCCAGCGGCTTGTTCAGCGCGACCAGGAGTCTTGACTGCATGGCATTGACAGACTCAAGATCGTTGTGATGTAACAACTTTTTTAATCACTGTCAGCAGCGGTCAACCATTTGTCACTCGCAATGGTTAGCATCATGATTAACGAAGATAACTGGCGACCTGAGATGGCAAGGCTCGGCGCAGCGATGTTCGATCCCGACGGGATTGCTGATTGAACCTTGATCCATGCGTCCCATGTCTATAGCTTGTTCGGAGCGTGTTTGATGACTTGGTTAAGTCCAGATGTTGCCACAGTCTCAGTTGTCATATTGGTTGTTGTGTTTGGGCTGATCCTGTTTCAGGAGGCAGTTAATGGATTTCATGACGTTGCGAATGCGATTGCGACGGTCATTTACTCAAACTCCATGACACCCGCTTCGGCGGTCGTGCTCGCAGCGACTTGCAATTTCCTGGGTGTGCTGATGGCGGGCACTGCTGTGGCCTTCAGTCTGGTTTATCTGTTGCCACAAGATCTTGTTGCTGGCGTCAATACGCAGGGGGAGGCGGCGCTGTTTTTTGCCATGATCGCCAGTGCCGTGATCTGGAACTTTGGAACCTGGTGGCTGGCCATTCCGAGCTCCACGACCCATGCTTATGTTGGCTCCATCATAGGCATTGCGATTGCTGACGCACTCTTGCTCGGTCAGCCTATCGGTGCGCAGATTCACTGGCATCAAGGGGAAATCATTCTCGCAGCGCTGTTGATTTCGCCACTGATCGGATTTGTACTTGGCATGGGTTTGCTGTTGGCGCTTCGTTTTACAGTGTGCAGTCCAGCAATGTTTGAGCCTGCTGTGGCGGGTCAGCGTCCGGCATTTGCCGCGCGATCGGTGCTGATTGCCGGTTCTGCGGGGGTGAGTCTGTTGCATGGTTCGAACGATGGACAAAAGAGTATTGGTTTGATGATGATCGTGCTTTTCGGGTTGGCACCTGCGCTCTATGGACTGGACCCAGGCAGACTCAGCGCGACGCAGCAGGCTCTTCTTGTCAGTGCAACTGCACAGGTCCAGCAGATTGGTCAACAAAGAGGTGCAACTGATCTGATGGCGGCTGCCGGTGCGCTGGGTGCGGATCTGGTGGCACACACGTCGCTCGAAGATCTCTCGGATGTGCAGTCGATCAAGACCCGTGAGGGGGTGCTGGCTCTGCGTAGCGCGCTTGCCAAGTCTTTGGATAGTGATGTTTTTATGGCCCAACTGAGCGCAGATGAGCGTCAGACGCTTACCCAGGCGTATGCACTCTTTCTGGATTTGATTGAGCACGTCCCGCTTTGGGTCGTATTGCTATCAGCAATCGCACTCGGTGGTGGAACGGCGGTTGGTTACAAGAAAATCGTGACGACGCTGGGCGAGCGCATGGGTAGCGCCCATATGAATCCTGCTCAGGGAGTGGCTGCGCAGGTTTCGGCTGTCATCAGCATTGCGATGGCTGATGGTGGAGGGCTTCCGGTCAGTACCACCCATGTCCTGTCGTCTGCCGTGATCGGTTCAGTGGCGGCTACTCCGGGTCAGCAGGTCAATCGATCTACGTTGAGCCGAATTGCCTTGACTTGGGTGACGACTCTACCGGCGACCATGCTGCTGTCGTTTGCACTCGGGATTGTGTTTCACTTGGCATTTGCCTGAGACATTTTGCGATCGGATCGCCAGATTTTCTGGCACAAGGACCCACCAGCATCGAGTCTGGTTTTGTACTGGACAAGCACAAGATGCTTGTCCAGTCTACGCTTCACATCGTGGTTGCAGGCCCGCTTAACGGTGATGGTTTCTGCGATACAAGCGGGTTTGGGAGCGCCCTCGAGTTCAACGGTTGCTGTGAACGTGCATTCGTATCCACCGTCCTTGCGCTCGTTGATGTTGGTCAGCTCATATTTGGCTCGCAGGCGGCTGCCGGCGGGTACCGGCGTCAGAAAGCGGACCTTGTTCATGCCGTAATTGACACCCATGCTGGTTTCGGTCACTTCAAATGTCTGAAACCGCATGCCAGCAAGCAGGGAGAGCGTGAGGTATCCGTGAGCGATGGTGCTACCAAACTTTGAGCCCTTGGCCTTCTCGACATCGACGTGAATCCACTGAAAATCGCCGGTTGCCTCAGCAAACTTGTTGATGCGCGCCTGATCGATCATCCACCAGTCGCTGGTGCCGATCTCTGAACCGACCAATGATTTGAGTTCACTGAATTTGACTTGACGCATATGGCTGACCCCTTGTTGCGTTAAAGAAAGAAAGTTGACTGTGCCAAAACACATTTCGATAGAGCAGCGCAAAAAGCATCTGCACAGCACGGAAAGATTCGTAGTTTTAGTATTCCTTGCGTTAGCATACCTAAAAACCTCACTGTGTCGTGGAGCGCAAGATGATGAAAATCTGGGGCAGGGCCAACTCGATCAACGTTCAGAAAGTTCTCTGGGCCTGTGATGAGCTTGGCGTTGCGTTCGAACGAATTGATGCCGGGATGCAGTTTGGCGTGACAAACACGCCTGCGTTTCTGGCGATCAACCCGAATGGTCTGGTTCCTGTGCTTGAGCACGACGGATTCACGCTATGGGAGTCGCATGCGATCGTGCGGTATCTGGCTCGCATGCAAGGTCTGGGCAGTTTGTGTCCGGCTGACCCAAGACTGGCAGCCGTGGCAGATCAGTGGATGGACTGGGCTGCGACCACACTTTGGCCACCCATGAAACCTGTTTTTATCAATCTGGTTCGCGTGCCGCCTGCGGATCGAGATCACTCGGCTGTCGCGCAAGGGGTGCAGGCGCTGACGTCGGCTTTCAAGATCCTTGATGCCCATCTTGCCAGTCACCCCTACGTCGCAGGTGATGACTTCACGATGGGTGATATGGCTTTGGCAGTCATCGCTTATCGCTGGTTTGAGCTTGAAATCGAACGCAAAGATTTCCACCATTTGAAGCGCTGGTACGATCAAGTCACGTCTAGACCTGGCTTTCAGCGTCACTGCGCGGTCAAACTCACCTGAATCGAGTTCATTCGTGTCTGGCGCATGACCTGAACCCCGTTCAGAGAGGGTTCAGTTACTCAGAGTAGCCGCCGCGCTTGCTGGGCGATCCGTGCAACCGTCAGGCAATCAGACAGGCTTGCTGGATCTTCTGGCCAATTTCGAGCAAGCGCAAGTCTTCGCCCGGTTTTCCGATCAGCTGAATGCCCAGCGGCAGACCCTTGGGACCCTTACCTGCGGGCAGGGTCAGACACGGTACGCCCAGTGTCGTCCAGGGTTGATTAAAGACCGATGAGCCTGTGCCTTGCTCAAACTCAGGTGCTTCTCCCGGCGCACTCAGTGTTAGCACAGCATCAAACTCGCTCATGGCCTTCATAAAGACCAGGTAAGCATGGCTGACACGCTCAAGGGCATGCTCGTAGTCTGTGGGACTGATTCCCAGGCCTGATTCGATCAGACCGATGGTCGCTGCTCCCAGTCGCTGGCGATTAGCCTGGTAGATACTGTGATGCATGCGAGCGGCTTCGTAGTGCATGATCAGGCGGTTCGTGTCACATAGCCCGATATGTTGTTCATCTGCAAACTTGAGGTCTTGCACCTGCGCCAGCCCACTGCTCTGGATGCTGTCACGAACTTCGCATAGAAGTTTCAGGGCCTGTGGCTGCGCCTGATCAGCGTGCGGGCCTGGGTGCCACGCAATGCGCAGGGTGGTGCTGGAGCGGCGTCCTGCGCCCTGACCGTTGCGCAGACAAAGGACTGCAAACACCTGGCGAGCAAGATCAATACTGGCAGCGTGGATGCCCAGCGTGTCAAGCGCGGGCGATAGTGGCATGACGCCTTGAAGACTGACGTTTCCATGGGTTGGTTTGAAACCGATCACGCCGCAATACGCCGAGGGCCGTATCGTTGATCCCCCCGTCTGGCTTCCGAGTGCGACTGGCACCATGCCAGCAGCGACTGCCGCCGCTGATCCACTGGATGACCCACCGGGAGTGTGCGCTATGTTGTGTGGATTGCGTGTGGGGCCAGCATGAACGTAGGCAAACTCGGTTGTGACAGTTTTTCCCATGATGATGGCGCCTGCAGCCCTGAGTCGCTGCACCACCCAACTGTCACGGACCGGGCGATGTCCTTCGTAGGCCGCGCTACCGTATGCTGTGGGCATGTCATGTGTGTCGTAAATATCTTTGATCCCGACAGGAAGACCCGCCAGACTGCCTTGCTTGTTGTTGTCGGTCAGTTGGCCTTTGACCAGATCGGGATCATGAAAAGCCCAGGCTCGAATCAGGGGTTCTTTCTGTTCAATGCGTTGCAGAAATGAATCAATATTCACGGTATCTGTGGTCCTTGCCCTGGATTGAATCAAACGGATTTTATGGCTGTCGCGTCTGTTGCGGGCTGAACGCGCTGGCAGTCATACTCAATGTGTTTTTAGCACAGGGTGGACATGAGGGGGGGCTGCCAATGTGTTGTCTCGAGTCGTGGATCACATGATCACTGCATGAAATTGTGCTATTGAGATTATTGACGGTTTCGGGGTAGTGTTTCCCTTGACGCGAACAAGATCAGGAACACCCGGAATCGTAAAAAAATATTTTCCAACGAATTATTGATATATTTATAATAATGAAAAAAATATTTAAAGGTTAAAAGCCGATGTCAAAACCGCTGCAGGATCCGATGGAGTATGCGTTTGTTGTCGATGCAGGTGATGTGACTGGCTACTGGCAGAAAATCGTGATGCCCAGGCTTTCCGGAGTAAGCCAAGTGCTCAGCGAGTCGGAGACTATTCGCATCCAGAAAGCCTTGACACGTATGCGCAATGGATTTCTGGCTGCGCGCGCATCATGTTTGAGTCATGGTGCTTGCGCAGATTCCGATGTGGCGCCTGATTGCGAGGGTCAACGTCTCGCGCAGGAGAGGTTTCTGGCTATTCTGGGGTGCAAAGATGTGGTCTGATGGCCTGCCTAACACGATCGACGGCTTGCTTCAAACCTTGCGCAGCAAGGATATGACCTTTGAACAGGCCTGCGAGCTCCAGAGAGAACGGTTTGTGTTAGGTGCTCAGGCCTTTGGCTGTGTCATCAGGCATATTGTCGAGCCCTGGCATCAGAGCGCGCCATATTCCGGTGTCGGCGTGGCTCATAAGGATATTTTTGAGCATGATGGCTATCTGCCAGGGTTAGGTCGTGACCATGGACATGCCCAGGCTGGCACCCGTCTGGCTCGGGCACCGGCTTTGCTCAGAGCGCAGGGTATGCATCAACTCGGTACGCTCGCTATGGCTGAAGATGCGTGTTCGGCAACAGCTTTCACTCGAAGGGTTCCCACGCCGATCAATCCGCTTGATCCGAGCCTTGCAGTCGGCGGGTCATCGAGCGGCAGTGGCGTTGCAGTGGCAAGTGGGATGGTTTACGCTTCTCTGGGTACTGACACGGCAGGCTCAGTTCGTATTCCGGCCATGACCTGCGGTGTCTTGGGACTAAAAACCACACACGCACTGGTGGATCGGCAAGGCTTGTCGCTGATATCTCCTGGTCTGGACTCGATTGGTGTGCTAGGTCGTTCGGTAGCAGATATCGGCCACGTTCTGCGTCTGCTCGCAACTGATCTGGTCAAGGTGCCGCAACAGCAATTGCGCGTTGCATACTGGAATGCGTTCGATGATCTTCAGACAGGTCAGCAAGACGTCATAGAGCGCGTTCGGCGCTGCTTTGTCGCTTACGGCAATGCGGGTTCGAAGATGATCCGGAATCATTTCGATCTGGCCAGTCACCATGCTCAGGTCATGATGAGCGCAGAGGTCGGACAAAGCCAGAAGTCGCGCATTGATCAAGGGCAGGCTTGCGAAGAGGTGCGCCAGTTGGGCATGATTGGCAGGGCGCTTCCAGACTGTTTTTATCACCAGAGTGTGGTTCAACGGCCCTGGGCGCTGCAGCGGTTTCTTGATGATGTCATGGTTGACACGGATGTGTTGATGGTGCCATTGCAACTGCAGAGCCTGGCTGATGTGAGCGAGGTCTATCATGGAGGTAAGAACTTCAATGTGACAGCCAGTCTGGCCATGCACAGAATGTGTGGGTGGATCAACTACCTTGGGTTGCCTGCGCTTGCATTGCCGATCGGACAGGATGCCAAGGGTCATCCTGTCAGTATTCAGTTGATTGCCAGACCACGCCATGAGCTTTTACTGCTGGCGCTGGGGCAGAAAATCCAGTTTGACGTATATGGGACCGACGGCATTGTGCCGTTTGCGCCACAATCGAAGGAAATTTCACAATGAGCAAGATACAAGCATCAGACGCACTCAAACCTTTCCGGGTTCTGGACCTTTCGCGCGTCCGAGCGGGCCCAAACTGTGTTCGAGTGCTTAGTGATTTTGGTGCGGATGTGATCCGCATAGAACCGCCCAAGGGTGTTGATCCCAACGAGGCTATGTTTGCGGCTAACCGAAGCGGGGGCGATTTTCAGAATCTGAATCGCAACAAGCGCTCGCTGACACTGAACCTCAAAAAACCGGGTGCGCTCGAGATTTTCATGAAACTGGTGGAAACCGCCGATGTGGTCGTGGAAAACTGGCGTCCTGACGTTAAGAACAAGCTCGGTCTGGACTATGAAACGCTGGCCAAGGTCAATCCAAGAATTATTCTGGCCAGCATTTCAGGCTACGGTCAGTCGGGTCCATACGCTTCGCGCCCAGGGTTTGACCAGATCATGCAAGGCATGGGCGGTCTTATGTCAGTGACCGGCTTTCCCGAGTCCGGTCCTGTGCGCGCCGGTTTGGCAGTGGCCGATATGAGCGCAGGTCTTTATGCTGCGATCGGCATTTTGGTCGCGCTCAATGAGCGTGAGCGTTCCGGCAAAGGGCAGTGGGTTCACGCGTCGCTGCTGCATTCACAGATTGCGATGATGGATTTCCAGGTGGCACGATATCTAAATGAAGGAGATGTGCCAGTGCAGGTGGGCAATGACCACCCCACCAGCAGCCCGATGGGCCTGTTCACAGCCAATGATGGCGTTTTTAATATTGGCGCGTCAGGCCGTGGAAACTGGATTCGTCTTTGTAACTTGCTGAGTCACCCCGAGTGGATCGATCACCCGGATTTTGATTCCGAGAAAAAACGTGTCACCAATCGGAAACAGATCACCGTATTGCTGGAGGCCGAATTTGCCAAGAACTCCGTGGATTACTGGGTGACCGCCCTCAACGACGCCGGTGTGCCAGCCGGGCCTGTCTACAACGTGCCGCAGGTGGTGGAGGATGCCCAGGTCAAGCATCTTGAAGTGGTCGCCACTGTTGGTGCCAAGGATCAGCCGGATCGTCACTATATCAATCAGCCCATGACGCTTTCGCGAACACCGGCCAAGGTGGCTACGCAGGCGCCTGGCTGGGGAGAGCACACCGATGAGGTGCTTGCCGAGCTGGGTTACGGGCCAGATCAGATTGCAGGGTTTCACGAGCGTGGTGTTGTCTGATCAGCCAGATACGATCAACTGTTGATGTTTCAAGGGGTTTTTAAGCATGGCCAATCCGCGTGTTGCCTACCGATTCTCTGATGATGGTCCGGCATTGATTGCACCCAAAGAGGGTGCAATCATGGTTCATCTTGTCGTCAATGTCGAGAACTGGTCGTTCGATGCAGCCATGCCCAGGACCATCATCACGCCGCCACATGGCAAAGAGACGGTGCCGGATGTGCCTAATTTTTCCTGGGCAGACTACGGTATGAGGGCAGGGCTTCCTCGCATGATCGATGCCATTGTGCGACGTGGACTGCCGGCTTCGACCAGCATTAATGCCAGTGCAATTGCAGCTTATCCGGCTGCATCCAGTGCGATGCGCGATGCAAACTGGGAGTTTATCGGTCACGGTATGCATCAGAAGTCGATCCAGCAGGCCGGTTCCGAAGAAGCGGTTGTTGCTCAGAGCATCGAAGTGCTTCGGAGTTTTACCGGTCAGCCGGTCGCTGGCTGGCTTAGTCCAGGTTTGAGAGAAAGTACCCGCAGCCCCGAGATTCTCAAGCAGGCTGGTATCGAGTACGTGCTTGACTGGGTGATCGACGATCTACCCAACTGGATGACCACAGATCACGGCGATCTGCTGTCGGTGCCTTATAACGTTGAACTGAACGATTCCATCGTTTACGCGATCGAGAAGCATGCCACTGGTCAGTTTCTAGACCGAACTCAGCGTACGCTGGCGCGGTTTGAACGTGAAGTTCAGTCAACGGGACGTCCGCGGGTGCTGGCAATTGGCTTACATCCACATCTGATGGGCGTTCCGCACCGGATTGACGAGTTTGAGGCAATGCTGGACTGCCTGGTAGCTAGCCCGCACACGTGCTTTATGTTTCCGAGAGACATTGCACGATGGTTTGCCGCTCAGGTTCCGGCCGCCAAGTGATAGGGTGATTCGTGTTTGTAACTGCAACAACAAGTTTTGGAGTTGAGAATGTTATGGATCTAGGTCATCAGAACAAGCGTGTGCTCGTGACGGGCAGCTCCAAAGGCATTGGATATGCGATTGCCGCATCATTTGCACAGCAGGGTGCGCAAGTCATCCTGAATGGTCGTGATCCAGACCGTCTTGAACAGGCACGCGAGCGTCTGGAAGCGCAAACAGGGTGTCATGCTCAGGCCATAGCCACTGATCTGGCAACCCCGCAAGGCGTGGCCACGCTCGTACGTGAAGCGGGTGAAATCGATATTTTGGTTAACAACGCGGGTGCCATCCCGAGTGGTGATTTGCAGAAAGTTGATGATGCGACCTGGCGCAAAGCCTGGGATCTCAAAGTGTTCGGTTATATCGACATGATCCGGCAAGTATTGCCCCAGATGGAGGCAAGAAAATCGGGAGTGATTGTCAACATCATCGGTATTGCCGGTCGTGCCCCGCGTGCGGATTACATCTGCGGATCCATGGGTAATGCATCGCTGATTGCCATGACGCAGGCGCTTGGCGGCGCGGCGCCTGCACACGGTGTTCGCATTTATGGGGTCAACCCATCACCAACGCGCAGTGACCGGATAGAAGCACTCTTTCGGGCCCAGGCACAAAAAACACTGGGCGATGCTGAACAATGGTTCGAGTTGACGCACAAGCTGGCTTTTGGGCGTTTAGCAGATCCTGCTGAAATCGCAGACTTGGTCGTGTTCACATCTTCGTCGCGCTGCGGATATCTTTCTGGAACGGTCATCGATGTCGACGGCGGAATGGTCAACCGTGACACCAAAGCCAGTCATTGAGTGGTTCTCTGGACTCGATGAGTCTGAGTGATGAAGGTCTTGTTCGCCTGCACTTTCACCTTAAACCGCTTCTGGCAGTGCTGCCTGCGAGTTCTTATCGGCCGAGGAAGAATGATTTTGTCCACTCGCCACGCATAATGACCGCAGCACCCAGAGACAGCAAGGTCGCCGCCAGATAGAGTGAAGTCGCGTAGCTGTCGGTGATGTCTCGCAAAAGCCCGAATGTCGCTGGCCCGAACGAGGAGATCAGTTGCATGAAAGTGCCGGTGATGCCGAATATCCGTCCAAACGACACAGCGCCGAATTCGCGTCTGACGATCAGGGCCGGAAGAGTTGTCAGGTTGCCAACGTTAAAGCCAAATACCAGCACACCGACAATGACGAATACGACGGAGTCGGCAGTGCCGATGATCGCCATGCCCAGTCCAGCCATCAGTAAGACCATCGCTGCGACATGCCGGATGTTAACGCGATCAGCATAACGCGCCAAAATCACCCTTCCGATAAATGCCAGCGAGCCTGCCGCAAGCACAGTCACAGCAATTCCAGTCGACCCAATGTAAGTTTGCAGCAACTGGACCTGCTGGCTCAGGAATCCAATCTGCACCATCAGTCCGACACCAAACGCCAGAATGACCGACACCAGACCGTAGGTTCGCAGTGCCTCAGCACGACGCCAGTCCCTGCTTGAGTTCGCACTGGCTTTTTGAACCGATGCTGGTTCTCCGTCAGGCAGCAGCCCCAGGTCTTGCGGGCGACGTCGCAAGACGCCAACAGAAATCGGCAAGATGATCATGACGGTCAGTGCGCCAATCAGCCACATCGCCTGAGTCAGTCCGAAGCTGTTGACCAGCAACAGTGTGAGCGGTACTCCAAACATACCGCCGAGGCTCGCACCCAGCAGGGCGATTGAAATGGCTTTGCCTTGGTTCCGTTCAAACCAGGGGGCGATGGTCGAAGTGATGGCGATCGTGGACAGGCAAGACCATCCGAGCCCCATCAAGGGAAATACAAAGAAGGCCTGCCAGACTTCAGAGATCTGTCCAATAAGCACCAGACCAGTGGCCATAATTAGGGCACCGATGGACATGATGATGCGGGGGCCATGGCGACCAAGGATGGATCCGACGAATCCGATCGACAGGGCGTTAACCAGAAACGATATGGTTAGCGCCGTGGAAATTTGCCCGATTGGCCAGCCACGTGCCTGGCTCAACGCGCTCAGGTAGACGCTGGGTCCATAAAGCGCGAATGCCCATGCAACAAATGCAATCACAACACAACCTTTGACAATGTGCCACCCATAAAAGGCTGGCGCGTTGTCATCAGGTCGTCGAGGGCTCTTGCTCAGCCCTTGATGGGACATGCCTTGAACGCGGGTGTCTGCTCGAATTCATGAGCCAGCTTGGCCAGATGGGGGTGGTTTTGTTCATTGACCATGTCAGGCAGCACGAAGTGAATGAACGAGTAACCGACGGCAGCGGTGATATCCGCCAGCGTGGGACTGGACACTCCACGATACTGTCCGGCTGCCACCATTCGCTCAACCTGATCCACACCCGCACGGCATTGTCCCAGCATGTCGTCAAGGACGGGCGCATGGATCTTTTCCGGGGGACGTTTGGTTTTCTCGTACATGGCAGCAACAGCCTTGTCGAGTGCGCCGGTCATCATGCCTGTGCGCTGCAAGACCTGGCGTCGGGCCGAGCCACTGCCTGGCAACAGTGTCTGACCTGGAACTGTCTCAAGCACAGAGTCCAGAATGGCGGTGCTTTCGACCAGAATCTCGCCGTCATCCATAATCAGTATGGGCACCCTGCCAAGCGGGTTGATCGCCCGGATGGCTTCGGCATCCTTGGCTGGGGGAAGGGAGCGGTGTTCGTAAGGAATTTCGAGCCAGTGCAAAGCCGTGCCGACACGTCGGACAAAAGGCGAAAGGTTTCTGCCGATCAGGATCATGAAATCTCCAGTGCTGTTCTTACGGTTAAAACGCAGGTCACATCGTGGACATTAGTATGGCGCAAAGGACAAGTGCAAACAATTTTCTCCCATCCGGATCTGGTGATGACAAAGGCACTATTAACGTTTGCGCTACGGATCCTGGCCTCTGGATGCAGAGAATTGTCATGCATGCTGTTAAAGTCAAGCCAACAATCTCCAATCTAATCAGCAATCTGTTTCAGCCCGATGGATCGCGCCTATCTGGCTGATGCTATTCAATGGGTTCGAACTTCATGTCGAGTCAACTGCATGTCTGAAACGCTGCAAAACGCCCTGGCACTGGCCCGTCTCGAACTTCTGGATATGGGGCTGAGAGGCAACACCTTGCTCAACCTGAGGCACACGGCCTCGACAGTGCCTGTGGTGGGTGAGCACGCCTCTGAAATCTTCAGGCTGCTGGTGCTTGAACAGCGTGCTCTGCAATTCAAGCCCGTGGGTGACGACGAACCCGCGACTGACGATGAACCCGCAGAGTCAAACGTGGATTCTGACTTGCCTGCCCTTGTCGATTCGACGCAAACGCAAACAGATGCAGCTGACTTTTATCTTCAAACGCGGTTGAGTGAGCAAGTACTTGATCGTCGCCTGGTCAAAATCAGCAACCAGGCTCGTGGGTATTATGAAGAGCAGGGGGTGGAGATACTCTACCTGGCTCTGGGTTGTCTGCACTGGTCGGAGGATGCGTCGGTCCGTGTCTTGCGGCGCGCACCCTTGATGCTTGTGCCGGTTGAGTTGCAACGTGTGGGTGCAGGGGATGGTTTCAAGCTGGTCTACACAGGAGCCGACCTCGGTCCGAACCTGACTCTCGCCTCAAAGCTCAAGTCCGAATTTCGTATTGAGTTACCGGAATTTGATGTCGATGGCTTTTCGCTCATGCCGTATCTGGATGCAGTTGAGCAGGCCGTGGGACGACATGAGGGCTGGACTGTGCAGGCCAATGATGTCTGCCTGGGATTTTTCTCGTTTGGCAAATTCCAGATGTATCAGGACCTTGATCCTGATCAATTTTCTCAGGACCAGAAGCCCTGGGGACATCCGTTGATCAAAGCGTTGCTTTCAGACGGGTTTGCCAGCTTGGATTCTTCAGTGCCACAAAAAGTTTCGGCAGCCATCCCGGAGCTTACCGAACTGAATTTTGTCAAGGACTCAGACTCAACTCAGACCGAAGCAGCCCTGGCAGTTGTGGACGGTTCAAATCTCGTGATTCAAGGTCCTCCCGGAACCGGCAAGTCGCAGAGTATTACCAACATCATTGCGGAACTGCTGGCAAGGGGCAAAAAAGTGCTTTTTGTCGCTGAAAAAATGGCTGCGCTCGAAGTGGTCAAACGACGTCTTGATGAATGTCATCTTGGCGATTCAGTGCTGGAGTTGCATAGCCACAAGAGTCAGAGAAAGGCTGTGGTCGAAGAGCTCTCACGCTGCCTGGAAGCGGGTGTTCCGCAAACACCCGATCGCACACAGGCGCAGGCGCGCCACCGACAGCTCGAACTTGGGCTTGATGCGTACTGCGAGGCTGTCAACACGACGATCCTTAACAGTGGCGTGACTTATGTTGAGGCGCTGGGCGAGTATCTCAAACTCTCAGACAGTCTGGATTTTGCAGGCCTGGGTGGGTTGGTTCCATTTGAACCTATGCGTGAATGGGATCAGTCGGGGTATGTGCAAGCGAGTCGTCAAATTTCCGATCTGGTGACCCATTTGATGGAGCACGGCACCCCGGATCAAAGTCCCTGGTATGGGACGCGTCTGTTGGAATTTTCTCCGGCGCGCCAGCAGGACTTGCGTGTCGGGCTTGACGATGTCGACGAGGGGTTGCAGCAGAGCCAGGTTTGGGCG
>CAZBIN010000031.1:12644-20475 GCA_964491995.1 uncultured Orrella sp. | reverse complement strand
AACCGTGACGTGCCCTACATTGAGCCGCAGCGGGTTCAGGAATCGACCTGGGTGCGGGTGCTGATTGCCAAGGATGCTATCAGTACCGGCTGGGATTGCCCGCGCGCCGAGGTTATGGTGTCGTTCCGTGCGGCCAGCGACAAGACGCACATCACGCAGTTGCTGGGTCGCCTGGTACGTTCGCCGCTGGCCCGCCGTATTCCTGGCAACGACCGCCTGAACGCAGTGGACTGCTTGCTGCCGAAATTCAATCGCAAGGCCGTGGAGCAGGTGGTCGATGAGCTGACAACTGGCAACGAGGCGGCAACGCCTGGACGCGTGTTGATCGACTACATCGAGGTGCGGCCGAACCCGGCGGCAGCGCCTGCGGTGTGGGAGGCATTCGAGGCGCTGCCGTCACAAACGCGGCCGCAACGGGGTGCCAGGCCGGCGGTCAGGTTGACTTCGGCTTTGACATGGCCGGAGCCGTGCCTGCGTTTGAGACCGCCTACAAGCTCACAAGACGTGGCGGCACGACGATTACGTCCGGACTGCCGAATCCGCGCTCGAGCTTTTCTTTGTCGCTCTCACAACTGGTCGGCGAAGAAAGAGATATTCGCGGCAGTTACCTGGGCTCGGGCGTTCCAGCCATCGATATCAACCGCTATATTGATCTTTACCAGGCAGGTCGTTTACCGGTTGACCGGCTGTTGGGAGAATCTTTTTCGCTAGAACAAATCAACGAGGGATTCGACCGTCTTGCATCGGGTAGCGGGCTTCGTGATGCGATCATGTTTCAGCTTTAGCATCTACAAGAGGACACGATCAGAGGATTACAACCGGGTTCAATCCGGACATCATCAAGGATCCAGGCAATCAGATCTTTCGGGTACCGACCACCCCCGTCATTCGGACGGCTGATCGGAATCCGCGGCAAACCTCGTCCAAGTGATTCGGTTGCGCAGCATCCGACTGGATACACCTTCAGGCTGTTCACCCGTCCAGAAACAGACACCTTGGGCGGATATGCCACCCGGAGAGGCACAGGTACATCTTCGCCTCGACGATCTGCGCAAGATCACGACCACGATCAGCCAACACCAAGCGATGATGTGTATCGAGGATTTACCAGTGCGCAACATGAGAAAGTCCGAGCGGCAAGCGCCAAAGCGCCGGGACGCAACGTCAAAGCCAGATCGGGACTCAACAAGTCGATTCTCGCTCAAGGCGGGTTCGAGTTGCGCCGACAACTGGAGTACGAACCGACATGGCGAGGCGCTCAGGCGGTGACGGTTAACCCGCGCGACACCAGCCGGACTTGTCCTTGTTGCTGCCATGCGTTGGCAGAGAATCGCCAAACCCAAGCCCGCTTTACCTGTGTCGAATGCGGTTTCGAGGAAAACGCCGATCGGGTCGGCGCGATCAATATCATAGGCAGGGCATGCCGTGTTGGCCTGTAGAGCAATGGCGCAGTCGGGCCGTCCAGCGAAACAGCAACCCGCCGAAGCGACGACGCAGGAACTTGCTCTTGTTGATCGCCGTAGGAATCGCCTGCCCTCAGGTGGGCGAGGATGTCAACTATCTGGAATAGCGGAGCCCGACCAGGCCCCCTCACGCTCATCGACCCCTGGCTGAACCTCGCGCGCCAGGCTTTCGATCATGAACCGCACTTGCTCTTTTGATGCCAGCGCCAGCAGATTGAGTAGGCCAGCCTGGCTTGTTCAAGACAGTTTCCGAGTGCTGCGGTTTGGTTTTGCTTTCTGGCTTTTCTTTCGTGTCCATGTCGACTCCTTGTCGTCTATGGGAGACCATCGCGAAATTACGAGGGTCTCAGTCCAGCATCATAGGCTACAAGCATCAAGAACACTCGTTTAACGTGGCATCAAGATGAATATTTCAAAAACCTGCTCGAACACAGCAGCACCAAGCCAGCATCATCCGAGTCATCAACCTCTGGCACTTGAGGGAAAAAGGCTCGCTGCAGAGAAGCAAAACTGTCGTTGAAGATATAGAAAGCCATCCCTTAAAACCAGTCAGCGGGTCGAAACCAAGATAGCCAAGAGCAAGCTGGACGTGGGCTGGGGCATCTGGCAGAAGGAACTCCGAACACAAATGGGGACTGTGTGCAAACCAAGACCGGTGGCGGTGTACCGCAATACCCAAAGCCGCGAGCATCGAAAAATTGGTAATACAGTCAAGCGCCATGAAAGTGGACTGATCGGGCATCTAGCCAGAGACTAATACCCGTATCCGCCACACTGCAATGCGTTCGACAGATTTTTTCTGGGCGAACTTGTCGCGCCAGAATCCACAACTGACCGGCACGCCAACAGCATGTCTGCAAGTACAATCGAGAAGGTTTCTCACAAGCATATTTCACTTTAATACTGATCGCCCAAACATGTCTGGTTCCACAATCGAAGCTTTTATCGGCCGACTTTCGCAAGGGCACTATTTCCCGGGTCAACGACTGACTGAACAGTCAATTATTGACGACTTTCAGATCAGCAGAGGCAGTGCCAGATTACTGTTGCAAAACCTGCACGCTGCAGGCCTTGTGGAAATTCACAAGCACAAAGGCGCCTCAATCCGTCGATACACCGATTCGGAAATTGGCGATATTTTTCTGATTCGGCAGAGACTCGAGGGTCTTGCAGCCCGACTTGCGGCCGAAAACTTTGATGAGAACCATTTTGTAGAACATCATGCGCTGCTCAAGAAAGTGATCAGCAATGCTTTTGACGACACGTCTTTTCGTCAGGCCAACAAAATGTTTCACGCGGCGATCCTCGACCTTTCCCAGAGCGCAAGTTTGAGACGCGTCATCGAGAGCATGGTCATCCCAATGCAACACATCCAGATACGGGCTTTTGTCAACGAAGGCTATGAAGTTGCTTCCAAGCAGGAGCATCGGGATATTGCGCAAGCCATTCTCGACAAGGATGCAGAGGCTGCAGACCGTCTCATGCAGGCTCACATCGACAATGCAAGACTCAGGATTCAGTCGTTGAAGATTGTGTCCGAGTGAAATCCTTCCTGACGCTCGCTGCACAACAGCACAACGAGAGCGGGGCAGATTTTCTGCCGGAAAGTTCGAAAACCGCAGGCCAGAAATTTAAAAAGAGCAACCAAGGGATCTCCGCACAAAGCCCTTGGTTGCTCGACTGGTTGATTCAGAACAGGCAGATGCAATCTAGCATCCGTACTGCGTTCTCACGCAGATTTTGAGAAATTTTCCGCGCAGACACTGATCATGCGTGTATGCCGAGTTCCTGACACTGAAGTTGCACATACCCGTCGTACTTCGGATCCACCGCGATGTTTCTGAATCCACCACGCACAGAACCTGGTTCGATATTCCCAAAAGACGGTCGCCAGCTTTCAGGTAGTGGTTGCGAGTTCTTCAGGCAAAGCCAAAGACGGATCAAGTGGCGTTTGCTATCAGGCTCTTCGTAATCTTCAAAGGCGGTTCTGGAGTGAATGGTGTGATAATTGTTCAGTATCTGGATATCACCCTCCTCCAGATACATGCTGTAGCAAAACTGCTCAGAGCCGGCAAGATCCTGAAATTCATAAAGAAACTCCAGATATTCTGACGGCAATTCCATTCCTGCCTGAACGGCACCGTTCTTGATATTCTTGATGTTGATGCGAAAGGCGGATGCATCGCCTTGGTCTTCGAGCAAAGGCGACAGATAAAATTCCTTGCCATCGATTTTGTAGCCACCAAGACTGAACGGATACTTGTATTTGAGCAACCCCTCGTATCGTGGATTCTTCTCCATCAGATACTTTGCCACGGCAAACGGATTGGCAATCAGGCTCTTGCCACCTGCTTTGGCTTCTCGGCGACAAAACAGCAGAACCACATCGCCGGAGTCAATATGAAAATCCAGCTCCGAGCTCGTGTTGTAGCCCCGACCATTTAAAACGCGATAGGTGTTTGAGCCTGCGTCTCTGACATCCGTGACAATATCACCCGCCAGATTCTGGGGGCGAGCCACTCCCATGTACAGGCCCACGCCCCATGTCGCCACCCTGAACTCTGGCTCGGAGAGTTCTCTTGTCGGAAAGCCCTTGATAAGACTCAGTCCAAAACGATGCTGAGACATATCGATCGCGCGCGTGAAGCATTCGACAGCCTGCGCAGACAGGCGAAATTTCGTTCGGTCAATCGACAGCAGATCCTCGGACAGGTGAGACAGTTTTTTTGCCTGTTCAACGATCTCTTGCACTGCCGAATCACCGAGCCTGAAAGACCAGTCGCTACTGGACTCCAGATCAGAAGATACCCAATTCAAAAATTTCGACATCCTGCCTGCCCTTAAAACACTTTATCGGCGATCACCGCGACTTGCGCATGCTCTTGCTGCAAGTCCTGCTTGAACTTCTCTGATGACGTGAACAGGGGCGTTGCACCTTGTGCGTTAATCGTAGAGAGGATTTTCTCGCTTCCGGCAATCTCCATCAGATCGCTCTCTATCTTTCTGACAATCGCCGGTGGTGTTCCACTCTTGACAAACAAGCCATACCAGGTCGTCCCGTTTATGCTCTTTCCACTGGCTTGCAGAAAAGTTGGAACAGTCGGCAGACTCTTGAAGCGATCCTTCGTACCGACGGCGAATGCCTTGATTTTCCCATCGTTCAACATCGGCGTCGCAAGGTTGGCCGACAGCATGGCAATTTCAAGATGACCGCCTAGCAAGTCACTGACCATCGCCGAAGTCCCTTTGTACGGGATGGCCGCCATGCTGGCACCGGCAATCTCTTCGAGTTGACGTCCAACCAGCTTGCCATTCGCGGTCGCTGTGCCATATGAACACTTACCCGTTTTCTTGCAGTGCTCAAAAAGCTCCTGCAAGTTGTTGGCTGGATGAGCGCTGTTGACGGTAATCACGAGCGGGGACTCCTGGATTTTTGAGATAGGCTCAAGATCCTTCATCACATTGATGCCAGCAGACTTGTGAAGCCAGTCATACAGAAGCATCGAGTTGAGTTGAATCAGCATTGTGTAACCATCGGCAGGCTGTTGCAGCACTCGCTGAGTCCCGACAACCCCGTCTGCGCCCGTGCGGTTATCCACCGTGACACTTTGCCCCCACTTATCCGACAATGCCCGTGCGATCGTGCGCGCAATGGCATCTGTACCTCCCCCCGCCGCAAATGGCACCACGATCGTGACGTGCTTTTCCGGAAATGATGTCTGTTCACTGGCCGATGCCATTGAGCCCGAGAGCATCACCGCGATGGCTGCCCCTGCTGCGAGCGCATGACGGATAAGTTTCATCTTTTCTCCTTTTAGGCAGTTAGCAAGGCCGCTTCCTGCGAATTATTTTTCCGGGCACGTTGACACAAGCCTCTTTTTTGTTAATCATATCATTAACAATTTGGTAAACCTCACTCAGGATTAACCCTAAATCATGACCTTCCAATTGCAGAATGAGCATGCAGGGACTCGCCCCTCGGCTGGTTCCAGATTCCGCCAGCTCATGCGCACCGAGCAGTGCGTGGTGCTTCCCGGTGCCTACGACTGCATCTCCGCGCTAGCCATCCAGCAAGCTGGATTCCCGGCCTGTTACATGACGGGTGCAGGCACTGCTGCAGCGATGGGCTACCCCGACATTGGCTTGATCACACTGACTGAAATGGTCGCCAACGCCAGCAGGATCTCGAATGCGCTTAGTATTCCCCTGATCAGCGACGCAGACACGGGGTATGGCAATGAGGTTAACGTGGCGCGCACCGTGATGGAATTCGAACGAGCGGGTGTGGCCGGCATCCATATTGAAGATCAGGTATTTCCCAAGCGTTGTGGTCATCTTGACGGTAAGGTAACCGTCGGGCGGCAAGAGTTCGCATCGAAGATCCGTGCCGCCGTAGCGGCCAGACGTGATCCTGACTTTCTGATCATCGCCAGGACCGATTCCATTGCCACCACGGGTCTTGATGAGGCTATTGTGCACTTGAGGCTGGCGCGGACCTCATCTTCATCGAAGCGCCTCCGACGCTGGAGGCTATCCGCTCGATTCCGAAAGAAGTCAAAGGCGCGACATTACTCAATCAGGTTTCAGGTGGAAAAACGCCCCAGATATCATTTCAGGAAGCTGCAGAATACGGATACAAGGTTGTGATTACACCCGGTATTCTGTTACGAAATGCGATCCACCTGTTTGACAAAGTGCTCGATGAACTCAAACGTGAGCAAAAGTTAATGAATGTGACGGGATCGGACAACGTCAAGAAAAACTTCGAGCGATTTGGTTTGAGTGCCTGGCTGAAGTTCCAAGGCGAGGATCGTTTGTAGCCCATCCGTCAACCTTTCCGTGGCCATCGAGACGGGAGTGTAAGGCTTGCGGTATGGCGGGTCGTGATGGCTGCTCGGAAAATCTTTCCAATGTCGCACATCCTTCCAGTTACAGGAATCACCAACAATGACTAGCTCTCGGACAATGCTAGACCGAATATGGCAGCGCCATGTCGTGAAGCAGCGACCGGACGGCTACGCCCTGCTCTACATTGATCGCCATCTGATGCATGATGGTTCGGCACACGGGTTTGGTGTGTTGAGTGACCGCGGTCTCAAAGTTCGACGCCCGGAGCGCTCACTGGCCACACCCGATCACTACGTCGCGACAGATGGAAGACCCACGGCGGCGATCGCAGACCCAAACCACAGGCGACTGCTGTCTGTTATCCGCGCCAATTCAGAAGCGCACGGTGTGACACTTTTCGATGTCGGTGACCCTCGACAGGGAATTGCACACGTGGTCGGACCTGAGCAAGGCCTCACTCAACCCGGCATGACGCTGGTCTGCGGTGACTCTCATACATCGACACATGGTGCACTCGGCGGTCTTGCATTTGGCATTGGCGCCTCTGAGGTCGCACATGTGATGGCCACTCAGTGTTTATGGCAGCGCAAACCCAGGGCGATGCGAATCACGCTGGACGGGCAGATCGGCAACGGTATCAGCGCCAAGGACATTGTCCTGGCCATCATCGCTCGCATAGGGACGGCGGGTGCGGTCGGACATGTCATTGAGTATGCAGGTTCCGCCATAAGGAGCCTGTCGATCGAGGGTCGATTGACGGTATGCAACATGTCGATCGAAGCCGGCGCGCGAGCCGGCATGATTGCACCAGACGACACCACGTTTCAGTACCTGTCAGGTCGCCCGTTTGCCCCTTCGGGTCATGCATGGGATCAGGCGCTGACTTTCTGGCGGTCCCTGCCCAGCGATGCTGACGCTGTTTTTGACAGGGAGGTATCAATCGATGCCGGGGCTATAGAACCGATGCTGACCTGGGGCACATCACCGCAAGATGCCATGTCCGTGACACAACGCATACCGGATCCGATGCAGGAGCAAGCGCCTGCCAGACGGGACAGCATGATTCGAGCGCTGGAATACATGGGTTTGCAACCTGGCACTGCAGTGACAGACATCAAGGTCGATCGAGTCTTCATTGGGTCTTGTACCAACGGTCGCATCGAAGACTTGCAGGCGGCTGCGCGTGTTGTCAAAGGTCGTCGAGTGGTGGTGCCAGCGTGGGTCGTCCCAGGTTCTGGTCTGGTCAAACAACAGGCCGAAGCGCAGGGACTCGATAAAGTGTTTCGCGAGGCGGGGTTTGAATGGCGCACACCTGGATGCTCTATGTGTGTCGGTATGAATGGCGATACCGGTCGGCCAGGTGAACGAATTGCATCGACCTCAAACCGCAACTTTGCGGGGCGTCAGGGTATCGGCGTCAGGACTCATCTCGTGAGCCCTGCGATGGCGGCCGCAGCGGCCCTGTCTGGACATTTCGTCGATGTCCGGCAAATAATGCAAAGTGACAGCGGAGAATCGGC
>CAZBIN010000031.1:0-12634 GCA_964491995.1 uncultured Orrella sp. | reverse complement strand
CATGACGCCGTTTACAACCCTGTCGGCACGTGCCGTCCCCCTTGACATCCCCAACATCGATACCGATCAGATCATTCCAGCCCGATTTCTCGGAAAACCCCGAAGCGAGCAAGTCACCGCAATGTTTCGCGATTTACGCTTCGATGCCAGTGGCGTGGTCAGACCAGACTTCATTCTGAACCGTCCGGCCTACGCGGGAGCGGCCATTATGGTTGCCGACGAAAACCTGGGCTGCGGATCGTCCCGGGAGTCAGCTGTCACCGTCATGATTGACAACGGTTTTCGGGCATTCATCGCACCCAGTTTCGGGGATATTTTTTACAGCAATTGTCTGCAAAATGGTGTGTTGCCGATTCGCCTGGAAGCTCAACGTGTGGCTCGCCTCAGGGTCTTGCTGCAAGAAGCACCCGACGCCCGGATTGTCATCGACTTACCTGCGCAAACCGTGCAAGGGCCTGACGGCCAGGTGGATCGATTTGAGATCGATTCCTTTCGCAAAGAGTGTCTGGTACAAGGTGTTGACGCCATCAACCTCACACTGGGCCTGGAGCAGGAAATTCTGAACTTTGAAGAGCGTCAGCGCCAGGAAATGCCCTGGCTCTAGCAACAGCAAAGACATCGCAACCGACATGCATTGTTCGAGGTTCGTCAAACATGGCACGGATCCATCGACAGGATCCATCAACACGCAATCCGGTCATTACCCACTCCCGGCAGATGCCTCTGCAATCGCGCAGAGGCATCCTTGACTCTGAGCACTGGCATATATCTAACGACCTTTGAACACTGGCGTGCGCTTCTGAGCCCACGCTTGTCGGCCTTCTTGAAGATCTTCGGACCCGAGTGCACGAGCGATATCACTCTCAAGATCTTCGACGTCAAGTCTGCCTTGGGCGATCCTGTTAAGGTGCTTTTTCATGCCCAGCAGTGCGATCGGCGCCATGGCCACCAGTCTGTCGACCAGCGTAGCCCGAAGATCAGCCAGATCTCCTTCGGCTGGCCCTGCCAGATGGGTCAGGTAACCGAAATTGAGCATTTTTTGCGCATCGATGCGCTCGGCGGTCAGAAACAGTAACTTGGCGGCATTCAAACCCAGTCTCTGGACGTAACGCTCGAGCCCACTCTGGTAGTAATGTAAACCCAGTCTGGCCGCTGGCATGAACATGTCGACATTCGGACTGGCAATCCGGAAATCGCATGAAAGCGCCAGATCAGTCGCACCGCCATAAACTCCCCCTTGAAGGACAGCAACGGACACAGGGCGACAGTTCTCCAGCGCATCAACCACAGTCGAGAAATCAACTGTTCGCTCTCCTCCGAGACGGTTGATGTCAAACCCGCTACAAAAATACTTGCCGGTCGCAGTCAGCTCCAGCACGCGAACATCAGAATTCTGGTCGACAGTTTCAATGTGTTCAAGCAGCATGGCAAGGTCGTCAGGACCAAGCCTGTTGGCTTGATCGGGCCGCATCAGACAAATCGTTGCGATCGCACCTTCAATTCGTAGTTCGGGAGTACCCATTCTGATTCCTTTCCTTTACGCTGCATTAATGATCAAAAGTAGAACCGCTGATGATGCGATTATGACCTACGGCGCAGGACAGAACGGTTCGCCCACAAACTGACACGCCACTCACTAAGCGTATCGATGGTTTCAGAGATTTCTGTATCTGCTCTGCCCGATTAGCCACACGAGGGAACTCGTGGCGACAAAGCCATGGCGCATGTGCCTGAACGAGAAAACTGGACGACGGAACCTGACTCATGAAATCGAACGCGGCGATCGATCCGTGGCACCCAAAGCGACTGATGTCGGTCATCTTGACGGTTCGCCTTGCATAGATTCTTGGAGCTCAAAGCCTTCCTGACAACCCGAGATAATGACAGCAAGACTCAGCAGAACAGAACCCACCATGCGGCAATGCAGCGCTCTCTTAAGGTAAAGCGTCAAGCGAGTTGTACTATCACGGCTCTGACTTGAAGCACACGTCAATCGCACAGATCAACCACACGATTAAAAAGACAGACTAAAGCCCATGGCCTTGAGCGCAACGATCTACAAAACCGAACTTCATGTCGCCGATACAGATCGCCATTATTACGGTAGCCACATGTTGACGATTGCCCGCCACCCTTCCGAGACGGTTGAGCGCATGATGGTACGGTTGATCGCTTTTGCGATGAACGCGCACGAGAGCCTTGCCTTCACCAAGGGTCTGAGTGAAGCAGATGAGCCAGACATCTGGCAGAAGGACTTGACGGGCGCCATTGAATTGTGGATTGAGGTCGGTCAACCCACCGACATACGAATCCTCAAGGCCTGTGGCCGGGCTGAACAAGTCGTCGTGTATTGCTTTAACGGTCACGCAAGCAAGCTTTGGTGGGACGGCATTCGCAATAAACTTAAACGCGCCAGAAACCTGAAAGTGATTTGCCTGCCAACGGATGCGATTCGCACGCTGGCAACTGAAGTCCAGCGCAATATGGTACTGCACGTGAACATACAGGAAGACGAACTGTTCATTCCGACGGAACACGGTCAAGTAAGCTTGAAGCCGGATGTCTGGCGTGATGTAGAAACTAGACAGTGACCATTGCTTTATCGAGCGACAACTGAATCCGGTGCATGACGCAAGTTATCCTCTTGCCCATTTGAGGGCATAAGGCTGAATTGATCCGTTCAGAATAATCCTGATGTATTGACCAGGAAAAAGTACGTTCGATATGTTCAGTGAAACCACCGGTTCGAATCAGACCTGACCGCTTGACCAAACGACGGTCTCATACGGCATCCATGCCTGGCTCTCGGCTTTGCCTTGCCTGCATGGCAACATTCATGTAAGTTTCTTTAACTCGCAAGATGGCGACTTAAAGATCACGGCATTTGACGTCAACATCTCCCGGTTTTACCGCACTCGCTATCGCTGATTTTTATCTATTACAGGATCTACGTGTACAGGCACGAGGGAATTCCCGACTGAGGAATCATAAAGCGTCTTATTTCCCAAAAACAAACAAAAAACATCAATACAATGAAAAAAATATTATTTTTTCTTGAACCACTTTGTAAATTTGGCTTGATATCAGGCGCACTATTTTTTGCCGCATCAATGACACCCAGTCTGATCCCGAGAACCTATGTGGTTCAAGGCGTTCTTTCGGGTATTGCTTTTTCATCCGGGTATGGAATTGGCGTAACTTTAAAGCACCTCTGGAGATATCTGGAATTGCCCGGATTAGCGTCCAAAGTATTAAGGTATGTGACACCTGTTGCAGGCATCGGCTGCCTATTATTGATGGCAACAGCCTTGTATCACTCGAAAACCTGGCAGAATTCCATCCGAAGTGTTTTAAACATGGAGAGCGTGGAAAGCGGTTATCCGATCAGTGTCTGTTTGATTGCGATTCTGACCTTTGTGTTCATTTTATTGATCGCGCGCATGCTGGCCGGTTTTGGAAAAAACATTGCGAACCGGTTTTACAATCGTTTCCCACGCAGAATTTCTATTGTCGCAGGCATTGCCGTTGCAGCCTTTCTGACTGTCACTATCGCGAATGGTGTTCTGGTTAAATACACTTTCCTTCTTCTGGACCGCTCCTTTCAACAATATGATGCCCTGCTCGAGCCGGATCGCCCGCAGCCGCTCATCGCGCAGCGCGCAGGAAGCGCCAACTCAAAGCTCGACTGGCATGATCTGGGACGAGCAGGCAGAGAGTTTGTCTCGTCAGGACCTACGGCAGCGCAGATAGCTGCATTCACACAGCAAGAAGCGCTCGAGCCCATACGCCTTTATGCCGGCCTGCAAGTGGCTGACAGTCCAGAAGAACGGTCGCAGCTTTTGCTTGAGGAATTAATACGAGTGAAAGCTTTTGATCGCTCATCGCTTGTCATAATAACGCCGACCGGAACTGGGTGGGTTGACCCTTCTGCAATGGACGGGCTGGAATATTTAATGAAGGGTGATGTTGCCAGTGTTGCGCTGCAGTATTCCTACTTAAACAGTCCGCTTTCCCTGGTCTTTCAGCCTGAAAGCGGACTGGAGTCCTCACAGGCCCTTTTCAGAGCTGTTTACAATTACTGGAAAAAACTTCCTGCGGATCAACGACCAAAATTGTATCTTCACGGACTTAGCCTAGGTGCCTTTAATTCCCAGAGATCGATAACATTTTTTGACATTCTCAGCGATCCGATCAACGGAGCAGTCTGGAGTGGCCCACCTTTTCCGAGTGAAATGTGGCGTTCTCTGACTAATAATCGGGAGGCTGGATCTCCTGAATGGCTGCCAGTTTTTGAGGACGGCCGGTTCGTTCGGTTTATGAACCAGCACGGAACATTCAATAATGAGAATGCTCAATGGGGTAATTTACGCTTCGTATTTTTACAGTATGCCAGCGATGCAATTACCTTCTTTGAAAGAAGTCTTTTCTATCGGGAGGCTGACTGGATGAAATCACCAAGAGGACCCGACGTCTCCCCACTGCTCGATTGGTATCCCGTTGTGAGCATGCTCCAGTTGCTCATTGATATGCCTTTGGCGGACACCGTTCCGATGGGATACGGGCATGTCTACGCGCCGGACCACTACTTGAATGCCTGGATTGAGGTGACCGGCACCGACACCTGGTCGCCTGAGCAGATCAAGCGCCTCAAAACACTGTTGATCCAACGAAGCATGCAAGGGGATGGCTACGAATCTCGCGGAGGCTAGAACGATCACTGATTGGCACCAATCCGGTTGACCAGGGTCGGCGTTCAGTTCAAATTGACCATTCAATGATTCCGTTACCAGATCACCTTCGGGGTCATGGCAGCTTGCATTTCCCGAGGACATGCAAGCTGCCAAATCATGAGTGTGGCTTGATATCGTGAAAGCTGAGTGAAACGGCGAGCACCAGACCTCACAATCCCGCCTCAGCCTTCTCAGAGCTATCCCACCATCATCAGACTCGCATGACCACCCGCCGCTGCAGTGTTGACACTGACGGAGACTTTCAGCCATCCATCGGCGACTGCGACCTGACATAACCAGTAAAGCGCTGGCTGCGCTGGATTTAATTACTATAAGTTATAAAGAAATTATAAAAATATCTTTTTTGTTTTAATGAGTTTTTATTAACCTGTTTTATTGTCCGGATATGCCGTTCCGGACAGCGTTTGTACAGTCGGCGCCGTAAAGATGAGACATGTCGAAAATTTATGTGATTCATGAGAACTCCGCCTGGGTGGAGCCGTTGCAAGCTGCTTTTCGGGAACTGGAGTTGCCTTACGAGGAGTGGTTTCTCGACGAAGGCAAACTGGATCTGTCCGTGCCTCCACCCGAGGGGGTTTTCTACAACCGGATGAGTGCCTCATCGCACACTCGCGATCATCGCTACGCGCCCGAATACACGGCAGCCGTGCTGTCCTGGCTTGAGGCTCACGGCCGGCGGGTTGTGAACAACAGCCGCGCCCTGCAACTGGAAGTTAGCAAGGTCGCACAGTATGCTGCCTTGCAGAATTACGGAGTCAAGACCCCTCGTACCATCGCGGCAGTCGGAAAGCAGCACATCATCGAAGCCGCCCGCCAGATGACAGGCTCATTCATCACCAAACATAATCGCGCAGGCAAAGGGCTGGGCGTACAACTTTTCCATAACATCGGTGCGCTGCAGGACTACGTAAACAGCGAGCGATTCGATCCCTCCGTCGACGGCATCACACTGATCCAGCAATACATTCGCGCACCCCAGCCTTACATTACGCGCGTCGAATTCGTAGGCGGCAAATTCCTTTATGCCGTGCGCGTTGATACTTCGCTAGGGTTCGAGCTCTGTCCGGCGGACGTCTGCCAGATCGGCGATGTGTTTTGTCCGGTGGGCGAAACTGCACCTGAAACGCCCGCACCGCGCTTTCAGATCATCGAGGGTTTTGACAACCCCATCATCCAGCGTTATCAGCGCTTCATTGCCGATAACGGGATAGAGATTGCCGGAATTGAGTTCATTGTTGATGAGGCAGGCGAGATCTACACCTACGATGTCAATACTAATACCAACTACAACAGCGACGCTGAAGCTGCGGCTGGCCTGTATGGCATGCGGGCGATTGCCCGATATCTCGGGCAACAGTTACATGAACTGAGTGCGCGTCAGACAAGTGTTCAGACGTCTGCAGCCATTGCCTGACCGCAGTCGCTGACTGCTGCGAGAAACGCCCAGGGGGCAGTAGTGGCGTTTCATTCCCAACATTGTTAGCCGTTGGTGTAGGTGCTTTTGAACTGCAGGGAGGCCTTGCGCTGGTGGTAGGATTTCAAACACTTGTGATAGCGCTACTCATAGGCCTTTTTGCGATCGCTGCCAGTGTCGTGTTCCACGCTTATTGGGCCACGCCTGCTGAGCAGCAATTCATCACACAGCTGCTTTTCATGAAGAGCATCTCGGTCGCTGGCGGCATGTTCCTTATCTCTGCACTTGGTGCGGGTCCAGTGAGTATGGACGCTGCTCGGTTTAACCGCGCACCACCGCCTCCTGCTCCAAATTTCCTTCATGCATAATGGAGCATCAGACACATACACTTTGTGTTTGCATCAGAAACTTGTTTGAAGGCGCTCTCCCTAAATTTCCATCCGCAAGGAGTTCCTTATGTCTAAAGTTCTCGTGCTGTACTACTCAACTTATGGTCACCTCGAGACCATGGCCCAAGCCGTTGCTGAAGGCGCTCGCAGCACAGGCGCTACGGTGGACGTAAAGCGAGTGCCAGAAACGGTTCCCATTGATATTGCCAAGTCGGCCCACTTCAAGCTAGATCAGGCGGCTCCTGTCGCCACTGTCGCTGAACTTGCCGATTACGATGCCATCATTATTGGTGCTCCGACGCGCTTTGGACGTATGCCTGCTCAGATGGCCGCTTTCTTAGACCAAGCTGGCGGTCTGTGGGCTACAGGCGCCCTGAATGGCAAAGTTGGTGCGGCGTTCACTTCAACGGCGACTCAGCACGGTGGTCAAGAGGTCACACTGTTCTCAATCATTACCAATTTGCTTCATTTCGGCATGACGATCGTAGGCTTGCCTTACAGCTTCCAGGGACAGATGGCGCTGGATGAAGTCGTTGGCGGCAGCCCCTATGGTGCAACCACGATCGCTGGTGGCCAGGGGCAACGCCAACCCAGCGCAATCGAACTGGATGGTGCCCGTTTTCAGGGTAAGTTAGTCGCGGAAACAGCCAACAAGTTGTTCGGCTGATCCAACAACTGCACACGGTATGCTCGATTTCGCAGTTTAAGACTGGATGAATCATGCCGTGCGATTTCATGCAGCTATGAGGGTCACTCACGCCAACTTGTTCGACCCAAAGATATGGCCACCCCAGAGGTGGTCATATCTGAGGTTAAGCCAGAGGGCTTCGCAGCCGGACTGGAATTTGCCCGGGAACTTCACAACGAATGATTTGCGTGTAATGGCATGGCTTTAACGGTCTGCTGTCGCATGACCTGCAGGGGAGCGATACGTGCGATCAAAATTTCCGCCAATCATCTTCATCAAGAACCCCGATAAAAAAAGAGCTCATAGTGCCGCAATATGGCTGTGTCCAAAAAAATTGCACGCAAGAGGGGTGTGCTTGATCATCTGATGACTACCCCGCTCGTAAACATGCAAACCATTCGAATAGCCTGTTACCACGTAATGAATACCATCTGATAAGAAGGAGATTCCGCAAGGGTAGCGTAGACCTTGGCTGCTGGTGTCGATGTGACGAAGTACCTTTCCGTACTTTGCATCGAAAACCATGATGCTGTGGCTGCTTGGAAAGGTTGCAATAAATTCCTGTCGGTCTGTGTCGCAAATGATTGAGAGACCTTGACGCATCAACGGTTGATATCTGCTTTTTTCACCCATGCGACGAACAAACTGTTCCATGCCGTAAAGCAACGGAGAAACAGGCAGGTAATTCACGCCGGCCGGTGTAGTCAAATCCCGACCAATAACTCCAAAACGGTCACCGTCGAGTTTCTTGAACGCATTGTCATCATCGAGCCACGTCCGGATCGCTGCGATACGATCATGACACAGACCAAGATGTCGAATTTCCACATGAGGATCCGGGCTGACAATTTTATCGATTAACTGCCCGGTGGAGGCATCAATGATCGAGATGCAGGCTTGGACAACATGTCTCGGAACGCTTAGCCCGGACTCACCATCCTTTGGCACTGAACCGTAGTTTGCTACGGCGAGGAAACGACCTGATTCAAGTCGGTGTCCACGAGCGCCTGGGCGTTGTAGCACTGATTAAAGCCACCAACGATCACTTTCATGATGCGTGAGCGATGAGCCCTAGCGCTGCGTCCGTCAGCTTGACCTGATCCTTGTCCTGGTGGCCCGACTCGGGTGGCTTGGGTACTTTGCCACCCGACTTCTTGCCGCTGGCCTGACAATGCGCAAGCTTCTGTTCGTAGTCAGCCTGCTTACGCTCAAACCGCACCTGGGCTCGTGCCTCGATCCTGGACTTGGCCGCAGCAATCGCCGCGAGCCGATCCTCACACCGTGCGATCTCTGCGGGCAGATCCAGGTTGTCGGGCATTGCTCCCTGATTGGCAGACTCGGTCAGCGGGAGATTCCATACTTCATGCTGCGTCTTCTGCTTGAATGTGGAGGTCGTGATGTTGTGTGTATGAGAGAGGGCTTAAGGTCCAAAACTGGAGCGGATCTGTATCCCCCATTTGTCATTGATTTTGGTTAGTACGTATAACGATTCATACACACCGATCACCGAATCGTCACTACGATAACGCGTGTAGCTCAGGGCGACATGCACCTTCGCATCATTGAACTGGACTATGTCACGCGCTCGCCATTTGCTATACAGCCAATCGTCTTCAGCTTTCAGTTTCTGGAACAGATCCATAGGATTTCGACCGGCGCATTCATATACTTTGACTTGCCCACCAGCGACACGAACATGCGGAAAATGCATGGCGGCATCCATGCCGACAGCATCGTGTGCATTCAGCGCGGCCATGAATTTATCCAAGACAGCAAAGCACTCTTGCTGTATTTCAGTTCTTTGATCCAACATGTTTTCTCCTAGGGTTTGCAATCATGATAGCTCGACGCTGGGTTGACAAAACTAAAGTCCGTTTTTAGTTTTGTCAATGTGTATCAGCGACGCCAACCTGCGCTGGCCTTACATCAAGCCCTTGAGGGATTTACTGCGATCCTTTTAACGGCACCCAGGCAATCCGGCAAAACGACGTTTCTCAGGCATGAGGCCGGACATGCTTGTTCTCTCGTCTCATCTCGACAAAGCCGTCATTCGACATGGTTTTCATGGGTACGGGAAAGATTGCCTGGCTTACGTCCAGTGAGTTGTGCCAATGATGAGAAGCTGTTGAGGTTCACAGCCTCCTTACCGGATCGAGAGAGCACTCCGAAAACGGCAAGGAAAAGTCCGTCTGACGATCCACCAGGCAAACGCGGGTCATGAACCGCACAACAAGGGAACCACACTACCTGACCGGGCGGCAAGGTCCGACGCACGCCTGGAAACGCACCCACTACCTTTAGTGCATGTCATCCTTGTCATTCATCAGTGTTCACCAACGATAACGGGACGTTCACTAATCCGCAGTGACTGGCGCCCCATCTGCCTTCATTCGATCCGCTACAATCATGGGCTTTCAAGGCACCCTTCGAAGCACATTCAAGTCTCCGTCTGAGTGACGATCCAGCAAAGTCGTCGCACTCTTGCGTCCTGATTCCATTCTTTTTTTGTGTGTGCAGCTTCGCTGCTCTTCCTGTGCCCTGCTCCCTGACCCCCTATTGAGCCCTTGCCGTCGATTAGCCGGGCTTGTGCAATTCACCAAAAGGCACATTGCAATGATTATCCTGAAGAACGTGACTGTGCGCCGCGGCAGCAAGGTCTTGCTCGACAAGACCTCTGTCACGCTGAACCCTGGCGAGAAAACCGGTCTGGTTGGTCGTAACGGCGCTGGGAAATCATCGCTTTTTGCTGTCCTGAATGGCAGCTTGCAAGAAGACTCTGGCGAGTTCTCGATCCCTCCACAATGGCGCATGTCACAGGTGGCGCAGGATATGCCTGAAACCGAGCAAAGTGCCACAGATTTCGTGATCGAAGGCGATACGTATTTGTTGGCGGCCCAGGCGGAAGTTGCCGCTGCTGAGGCCAGCGACGACGGCATGCAGATGGCGCACGCCTACATGGCATTGCATGACGCCGGCGCACACGATGCTGCTGCCCGCGCTCAGGCACTCATCCTGGGGCTTGGTTTCAGCGTTGCCCAGCTCGATGAGCCAGTTAATAGTTTCTCGGGTGGCTGGCGCATGCGGCTGCAGCTTGCACGAGCCTTGATGTGCCCATCTGATTTGCTGCTACTGGACGAACCCACCAACCACCTGGATCTGGATGCCTTGGTCTGGCTGGAAGCGTGGCTCAAGAGCTATCCTGGCACCATGGTCGTCATCAGCCACGACCGCGAGTTTCTGGATGCCGTCACTGGCGTGACACTGCACATCGATCAAGGCAAGCTTGTACGCTATGGAGGCAACTACAGCAAGTTCGAAGATATGCGCGCCGAGCAAATGCTGTTGCAACAAGCCGCCCATGCCAAGCAGCAAGAAAAAGTTGCGCACCTACAGAAATTCATTAACCGCTTCAAGGCCAAGGCCAGCAAAGCCAAACAGGCACAAAGTCGCGTCAAGGCACTGGAACGGATGGAGAAAGTGGCGCCACTGCTGGCAGATGCCGAATTCCAGTTCAGTTTCAAGGAGCCCCTTAGTCTGCCCAATCCAATGCTGTCGATCGCCGATGTCGATATTGGCTATCCGCCGCTGCTTGACCAAGCCCAAGTCACACCCTCTCACACCAAAGCAACCGTCATCGTACAAAAGATCAACCGCTGCGTGCTAGCTGGCCAGCGCATTGGTATTCTGGGGGCTAACGGTCAGGGCAAATCAACGCTGGTTAAAACCATCGCGGGCGTACTACGGCCTCTTTCAGGGGAGTTCATCACCGGCAAGGGATTGAATATCGGCTACTTCTCGCAGCAAGAGCTGGACGTTTTACGTCCTTTGGAAACGCCACTGGAACATATGGTTCGTCTGGCGCGCGAGATACCTGCGGCCACCCGCCCCAGCGCTATGGATTGCCGTGAACAAGGATTGCGCAATTTTCTAGGCACATTTCACTTCAATGGTGACATGGTCAAGCAACCAGTGGGAAGCATGAGTGGAGGCGAGAAAGCTCGCCTGGTGTTGTGCATGATTGTCTGGCAACGCCCCAACCTGTTGTTACTTGATGAGCCGACCAACCACCTGGACCTGACCACCCGCGAAGCGCTGGCTATGGCGCTCAATGACTTCGAAGGCTCGGTCATGCTCGTGAGCCACGACAGGGCCTTGTTGCGGTCAGTGTGCGATGAATTCTGGCTGGTTTCTCGCGGTGGGATCAGTGACTTCACAGGAGACCTGGACGACTATCAACTCTACTTGCTGGAAGAAGCGAAGCGTCAGCGCGAACTAGTCTCACGGCGAGCAGCATAGCCATTGGCGTGTACCTACCACGTAGACACTCACCCGTGTCACAAACATTATTTGTAACAGTGCTATCTTTATTCGCCAGGGCAGGTCATAGTTCGCACGGGACTTTTTCCCTGAATACATCTCAGGATCTACATTGAAGACAGAAATCGGTATTGTGAAGTGGTTCAACAACGACAAGGGCTTCGGCTTTATCATGCCTGAGCAAGGTGGGAAGGACCTCTTCGCACACTACAGCGAAATTCAAGGCAGCGGTCACAAATCTCTCGAAGAGAACCAGCGTGTATCGTTTGTCGCAGGACAAGGCCAGAAGGGTCCCTGCGCTACCCAGATCCAAGTGATCTGATACACCGCGTGTGCATCACGCACATAGCAGGCATTTAGCAGTCAAAACGGAACCTTTTCACATTTGTGAGGTTCCGTTTTTTATGTGTGCGCAGATCGGAGGCACAGCCTAAATATCAAAGCTTTCAGGTATACGCCCAAGATCAGGGCCACCCGCGAGAGAACCGATACTGCGATACATTGCCCTGTTACAACCGTGAGAATCCGGGCAGGACATGACGATCGCGCCTGGCGACTCATGAAAGACATGTTGGAAGCTCTGATTGCGCGAGCTTTAGTTATTTCTAATAATCCCGACTTCGGCGGTTCTTGGCCATGGAATCCGAAAAAGTTGTTTAAAAACAATTGGATGAGTTTGCGCGGCACTACGTTATTTTCTGACATTGGGGGTCAGATCCGCAATCCTTGTAGCAGGTCTTGTCAGGCCAGGCTGGGACTGATCGAGCGACTCACGCCGAAGGCCCGGTAGATGCGGGCCGCGTCATGACTGGAGGCGCTGGGCATCCGATACTTTGCACCGGTCGTGGCGTGCTCCGGGATGCTGGCCTACACAACCCATGAGCGCATCCCTGATACGTTCCACGCTCATCGCTTCCTGGGCCAGCTTGATGCGTTGCTGCCCATGGCGCGTCAGCGAGAAGGCGAGGTAACACAGGCCGACGTGCGCCTCGATCGACGAACTGGAATCGAAAGCCGCCCACTGGACCAGCAAGCTCGATGGTCAGCACGCGGGCAAAGTGCACCGGGGACGCAA
>CAZBIN010000030.1:9865-20523 GCA_964491995.1 uncultured Orrella sp. | reverse complement strand
CGAAACATGGCGCAGCGTCTGCTGCTGCTCGGCCGCACGTATCGCACTGAGCTTAGCCAGTCCGGGACAGTCTTCATGCTTGAGCATCACACAATGTGGTGACTGGGCGATGATTTGCATCAGCAATGATGTCGAGATCTGCACCCCGGTCGCATTGGGATGATCCTGCAACACCCATGGAATGGTCCCCAACGTCTCATTGACCATCGAGAAATAAGCGCGAATCTGATCATCCGTTCGCAGTCCGGCTGCGGGGGCCACCATGACACCTGCAGCTCCCATGTCAACCACACGCTGGCTCAGATCCTTCATAGCCGCAAATCCTGGCGCCGAAGCACCCACAACAATCGGAACGGCGCCGTTGACACGATTGAGTACGCGTTGCACAAACAGGCTGGATTCCTGCGCAGTGAGCTTGGGTGCCTCACCCATCACACCCAGAAGCGTCAAACCATCGACGCCCGCCTCCAGATAGAAGTCGACCATACGATCGGTACTTTCGAGATCCAGTTCGCCATTATCCTGAAACGGCGTGACCGCAATCAGATAGACGCCGCGCGCGCTCGCATCAAAAGTTGGTGTGTGCTGTGTCATGCTGTTCCCGATTTGATTGAATGATCTGGCAATGTGTGAGGATCGTGCCTGAAGGCATCGTGCGCGCAGTCGTCGCGCCAGTCAGCAAGCCTGGGCAGGCAACGCAAGGATCTGCCGAGCGAGTGCCTGACCCGAAACAAATGCGTGCTCGACACGACTATGGATCAAGCCATCACCACATACGCCGAGCCCCAGACCAGGATCCCACAGACTTTGTGGGCTCACTGGCTGATCGGCACGTCTGCGAGCATACAACCATCGATGCACGCCGACAACACACGCGTTCGGCAGAGATCGCATACCTGCCACCTGGCTGGAAAAACAGGCCAGCAAGGCCTGCCCGACGTCTTGCGCCGTGTCATTGACATGCGCCCGACTCCACGATGGACTTGCCTGTATCACCCACCGCGCCTGGCCTGGCGTGATGGCTCTTCCCGGCTTGGAGTCATCACGAGCCCACCAGCCAATCGGCACACCCTCCATGGTCTGGGCGTCCACCGGCAGATCGAGTTGCGCGGTCACAAGCATCAACGTCCAGCAAGGCTGCATCTCAATCTGGTCAAGTTGCTGCGACCACTGCGGTGCGTGAGCCTGAATCAGGACGCTGGCCTGAGCAGGCGGTGCAGTCACAACCACCCCATCAAAAACCCCCTGCACCGGTCCGTCTTGGCCTGCAAGTGTCCATGAGGATTGTCGCCGGATCAGCTCTGTGACGCGCACACCTGGCAAAACTGTCAGACCATCACCGACCGCCTTGGCCATTGCACTCATGCCGGGCACCCCGACATACCAAGGCTCATCCGGCGGGTCCATCACCCGGGGGGACCATCTCGCGACATCACCTGAGTGTTGCAGGCGTCGAACCAGATCCTGAAACGCTGGCGTTCGAGCGGTAAAGTACTGTGCACCATGATCAAACGCGCCTGCATCGGAGCGTCGTGTTGCCAGGCGTCCACCCAGGCCACGCGACTTCTCGAACACGGTCACATTGGCACCGGATTGCGCAAGCAGCCTGGCACAACTCAGACCCGAGAGACCCGCCCCGATGACTGCATAGTGTGCGCCAGACTGGATGCGCGTCATGACCTCTACCCCTGCAGGTTCTGCAAAAGCGCTTCGCCGACCTCTCGCGTACCCAGAGACCCCCCCAGATCACGCGTGACCTGACCCTGGGCTATTGTTCTGGCCATGGCATTCTCCAGTTTTCCGGCCATCTCGACATAGGCAGGCTTCTGATGCTTCTGGCCATACCAGGCCAGAAGCATCGCCGATGACCAGATCTGACTCAGAGGGTTTGCAATATTCTTGCCCGCGATGGTCGGTGCAGAACCGTGTGCGGCCTGCGACATCGCAAAATCAGCGCCGGCGTTGATCGATCCTGCCATACCAAGGCTACCTGACAGTTCGGCCGTCAGGTCAGACAGGATGTCGCCAAACATGTTGGTCGTCACCAGCACGTCAAATCTTTGTGGTTCGCGCACGGCCAGGGCCATCATGGCGTCGACGATCACGTCATCAACGACAACGTCCGGGTAGTCCTTGGCCACTTCATGACAGATGTCGATAAACATGCCATCACCAATCTTGAGAACGTTCGCCTTGTGAACGATGGTCACTTTACGACGCCGCGTCATGGCCAGCTCGAATGCCGCGCGCGCAATCCGTTCGCAGCAATGGCGGGTAATCCGTCGCATCGAAATCACCACATCATCGGTCACGAGCAACTCGGCGTTACCATGTTTCATGTTGCGATCGGCGTAAAAACCCTCCGTGTTCTCTCTGACAACCACCAGATCAAAAGGCTGGCTGCGCACCGGAACGCCCTCAAAGGTACGCGCCGGACGGATGTTGGCGAACAGGTCGAAATGCTTGCGAAAAAATGCCGACGGGTTGACCTGATTCTTGTCCTTGCCATCAAGGTCGTGTGTCGTCATCGGTCCGAGCAGCAGTCCGTCTGCTTCGGTGACGATCTCAACCAGTTCCGGACGTATCGTGGTGCCGTACTTATCCAGGCTGGCATGACCCGCCAGCTCATGAATCAACTCCAGCTCGGCACCGGTCTGAGACGCTGCCGTTTCGAGCGCCTTGATGGCAACCGCCACGGTCTCCGGGCCAATGCCATCACCAGGAATAACGACGAGCTTCATGACATCTCCAGGAAATTCTGTTGTTTGCGATCAATGAAATTTTTGACCAGCCCTGTAAGATAACAAACTGGCAGCCCATCTGGCAGGGTTTGCCGCCATGACGGCCACGTAAATCCTTTGTCGTGCCGAGTTTCCTGACTCTTCCGAGGGTGCACTTTTGCTCAGATCCAACCGCCTTCGCCTGATCTCTGTCTTGCTGACACTCTTGATGGCCGGATGCTCCGAAAACGAGCCGCCAGCCTCTGACCCGGCAAGCCACGCCCCCTGGGTGAGAACCATGCCAGCCCAGCCTGCAAACAGTCCAAAGCTGCTGCTTTCCGGATCCATCCGAGCCGAGCATGAAACACCGCTGTCGTTTCAGATTGGCGGGCGGGTTCAACAAAAAGTGGTCCAGGCCGGCGATGTGGTCAAGCAGGGCCAGCTGTTATTTGCACTCGACCCGAGAGATCTGGAGCAGTCGGCTCGAGCCGCGCAGGCAGAAGTCGTCGCAGCAACATCAGCGCTGGAGTCAGCGCGCGACGAACTCAAGCGCCAGACCAGTCTGCATCAGGCGCGTTTTATCAGTGCACAGGCGCTTGACCGGATACAACTGCAGGTTGATGAAGCGGCCTCACGCCTTGACGCCGCCCAGTCTCGCGCCCGGCAAGCCGAGCATGCCATCGGATATGGCAAGCTGCACGCGACAGAAGACGGCGTCATCACCGAAACTTTCGCTGAAACCGGGCAGGTGATTGCACCCGGTCAGGCAGTAGCCCAGTTCGCCTACAAGGGTCCTCTGGAAATCGAGGTGTTCCTGCCGCAAGGCACTGCAGCGCCTTTCGATGGGGAGATCATTCTGGACGGCAAGCGCTGGCCCGGTGTGCGACGCGAGGTCTCTGCCAGCACCGACAGTGCTTCGCGCACGGTGCGGGCCCGCTACCAGATGATCGGCGAGCCTGCACAAGTTCCTCTTGGCGCCATTGCACAACTGGAGATTGCCGGCAGCGGCTCTGAGCAACACCTGCTGCAAGTTCCCATCGGGGCCATTGATGAGCGCGGGCAAGGTGCGCAGGTCTGGGTGATCAAAGAAGGTCAGGCAACCCCGGTCGACGTCACCGTGGTGCGTCTGGGCAGCGAGACGGCGCAGATCCAGACGAACCTTGCACCCGGCACGCCTGTGATTGCTATTGGAACCCACCTGCTGAGATCCGGGCTCTTCGTCAGAGAGTTAAAGCGATGAGCTTTCCAAATATCTCGGCGCTGGCGGTACGCGAACGTTCCGTCACGCTGTTTTTTTTACTCCTGTCAATGGTCGCAGGGCTTTACGCGTTCAGTTCTCTGGGGCGAGCAGAGGACCCGCCTTTCACGGTACGCGTGATGCTTGTCTCCACACTCTGGCCAGGTGCAACCCCGCAACAGATTCAAGACCAGGTTGTCGACCGCCTGGAAAAGAGCATTCAGGAGGTTGACTACTTTCGCAAGATCGAGACCACCATTCGACCGGGGCGGGCGGACATGCTGGTCGAGTTTCAGGATTACTCCCCCAGCGAAAAGGTTCCAGACCTCTTCTACGAGGTCAGAAAACGCATGCTCGACAAGGCCGCCCAGCTCCCGCCTGGCGTCATCGGCCCCATCGTCACGGATGATTTCTCGGACGTCTATTTCTCGATGCTGGCACTGACCGCACCGGGTCTGCCGATGCGAGAGTTGACACGCGATGCCGAGCGCATTCGAGATCGTCTTCAAGCCATCCCGGGAGTGCAAAAGGTCTTTGTGCTCGGAGAGCGCCCTGAACGCATCCATATCGACTTTGACCAGGCCAAACTCGCCAACCTGGGTCTCTCGCCCCAGGCGGTGCTTGCTGCAGTGGATGCGCACAACCGGTTGACGCCAGCCGGGCGAATTGAAACGCACGGTGCACGCATCTATCTGCGAGTTCATGCGGACCTCTCGGATACTCAAGTGCTGTCAGATTTGCCGCTGCGGGTTGGTGGACGTCTGATCCGACTGGGTGACATCGCCACCGTAACCCAAGGCTACGAAGACCCACCCAGTTACAAAATCCGGGCGGCGAACCAGGATGCGCTGGTGCTCGGCGTGGTAATGGCCAAAGGTCACAACGGTCTGGATCTTGGTCAGCGGCTGCAGACATTTCTGGACAATCAGAAGCAACAACTCCCGATGGGCATGGAACTGACCCAACTGACCAATCAGTCTGAGGCCATCGCGGGAGCCGTCAGTCTGTTCCAGGTCAAGTTTCTGGTGGCCATGGCCGTCGTGATGGGTGTGAGTGTGTTGGCCATTGGCTGGCGTGCCGGGCTGATCGTTGGATTGTCGATTCCTGTGACGCTGGGACTGACATTTCTTCTCATGAAACTGGTAGGCATGAGCCTGGACCGGATTTCGCTGGGTGCATTGATCATTGCGCTCGGATTGCTGGTCGACGATGCGATCATTGCCATCGAGATGATGATTGTCAAAATGGAACAGGGCTGGGACAAAGTGCGTGCGGCAACGCATGCCTGGGAAGTCACCGCTGCCCCGATGCTGTTTGGCACGCTGGTGACTGTGGCGGGTTTTGTGCCGATCGGTTTTGCGCAGTCTGCCGTTGGAGAATATGCCGGTGGCATATTCTGGGTACTGGCGTTTTCACTACTGATTTCCTGGCTGGTTGCAGTCACTTTCACGCCATTTCTAGGCGTCAGTCTGCTGCCTTCAAAAGACAAGCACAACCACAATGCGAGTCACGACCCCTATCAGAGCCTTGGATATCAACGATTACGAGCCGCCGTCACCTGGTGCATCTCCCGAAAAAAACGGGTCGTGCTGACCACTGCTGCTGCATTGGGGGTGAGCGTGGCAGCCATGATCGGTCCTGTAGAAAAGCAGTTCTTTCCGACATCGGACCGGCCCGAAGTGCTGATTGACATCCAGTTGTCACAAGGAAGCGCTGTCGGCAATACCGATGCTGTGACACGCAGACTCGAGACCAGCCTGGCCGGTCGCCCGGAGATCAAGTCAATGTCGGCCTATATCGGGGCGGGTGCTCCCCGGTTTTTCATATCCGCCAACCCGGAGCGTCCGGATCCGGGCTTTGCCAAGATCATCGCGGTCACACATGACGTGGCGAACCGGGAATCACTGATCCGCCTGATACAGGCCGCGATTGATCGAGGGGAATATCCTGAAGCAAGGGTCCGTGTCAGTCGACTACTCTATGGCCCTCCCGTGGCCTGGCCCGTCAGTTTCAGAATCACCGGACCCGACCCGCAGATCCTGCGTCAGATCGGACATGAAGTCCGGGATGTGTTGCTGGCTCATCCAAACTTGCGAGATCCGCATCTGGACTGGGACGAGCGCGCGCCCACGCTCAGGCTTGAGTTCGATCCACAACGTCTGCAAACCTTGGGACTGACGCCATCCGACGTCGCCCAGCAGCTGCAGTTTCAATTCGACGGCGTGGCAGTGACTCAAGTGCGCAACGACATTCGCAGCGTCGAGGTTCGCGCCCGAACCGCGCCTGCCGCCGGAACCCAAATCGAAAGCATTGAAATTCGCACACCCAGCGCAGGTAAAGTCCCCCTGGCCCATCTCGGAGATGTGACGGTTGGGTTCGAAGATCCCGTGATCAAGCGCTACAACCGGCAACCGTTTCTGCTGGTCAATGCGGATGTGATCGGCATGCAGCCCCCAGACGCCGCCATGCAGGGCTGGCGACTGCTGGCGCCTGTCCGGCAGGGTCTGCCAGACGGATACGCGATCAGCATCGGGGGCTCCATCGAGCAGTCTGAAATCGCCAACGCATCCATCCAGAAACTGCAGCCTCTGATGGTCGCCTTGATGCTGACCTTTGTGATGCTGCAAATGCGCAGTTTCTCAGGCACGCTGATGGTCGTGGCAACGGCCCCGCTTGGACTGATTGGCGCAGTCATTGCCTTGCTGGCGTTTAACCAGCCATTTGGCTTTGTGGCGCTGCTGGGGTTGATTGGTCTGGCAGGCATTCTGATGCGCAACACACTGATTCTGACCCAGCAGGTCAGTGACAACCTGGAGGGTGGCATGGCTTTGACACAGGCTGTCATCGAAGCTGCGGTACAGCGTGCACGCCCGGTTGTATTGACTGCGCTGGCCGCTGCACTGGCGTTCATTCCATTGACGCTGGACAGCTTCTGGGGACCGCTGGCTTATGTGCTGATTGGCGGAGTGCTGGTGGGGACCTTGATCACTTTGCTGTTTGTCCCTGCACTTTATGCATGGTGGTTTGGCCTAGATCAAAGCAAAAGCCACGCGGATACGGCATGATGAAAGGTCACAGCAACTCTGATGCCCGGTTCATTCAGGATAGATCATGATTGACCCATTTACGAAACTGCCTGGCTTTAAAAAGGCCCCGGCAGGTCTTGAAAGGAAAATTCTGCGGCTTATCCCTAAAGTCTTTCTCGTCGGGACGCTGCTGATTTTTATGCCATCACTGCTCGCACGCGTCTGGAACATGAATGAAGCGCCGTGGGTGATCGGAAAATTTGTCACTACCATCGACATTTACGCGTTTGGTCTGCTATCGGTTCTCTGGACGGGTTTATTCACGATCGGGGTGGGCGCACTGACCGTCATGGTCATGAAGGGCCCGGCCTACGTCGCCGATGCCTATCCGCTATCCGACGCTGACAAACCCAGAACACCGGGTCAGGATGAGCATTGACAGTGGCCAGGACATCGTAAACGCCGCAGACAACCCGGCCGCCGAGTTATCCTAGGAAGATTGATTAGCTTTCAGGATATTTTGCAATGGGTCATCTCAGAAAAGACCTCACCCTTGAGACGTTGAACTCGAGAATCGGTGAGAACCTTCCCGGTTATCTCGGCATTTCCATGACACGCTTTGGTGAAGGCGAAATGGTCAGCCGGATGGAGCTCAAGAAAATCCACTTCGCGCCCAATACCTATCTGCACGCAGGCAGCATTGTGACGCTCGCTGACACCACGGCAGGATTCGGTACGTACGCCCATCTGCCAGAAGGTTCGACGGGCTTCACCACCATTGAGCTGAAGTCAAACTTTCTGGGCACGCTGAGAGAAGGCTCGATTATCTGCATTTCCAGAGCCCAGCATCTGGGCAGAAACACCCAGATATGGGATGCTGAGGTGTTTGATGAAGCCACCAACCGCAAGATGGCCTTGTTTCGTTGCAGCCAGATGATTCTCTGGCCCAAGGATTAGCTCAGGATTAACTCATGAATGATGTCGTTCGTATTGACGTGGTGTCCGATGTGGCCTGCCCCTGGTGTGCCATTGGTGTCAAGACACTCGAAAACGCGCTGCAGGCCCTCCAGAGCTCGGTGAGCGTCGAAGTACACCTGCAGCCCTTTGAACTCAACCCGGACATGCCAGAAGGCGGGCAGGAAGTGTTGGAATACCTGTCCAGAAAGTATGGCACCCCTGTGGAACAGGTCAAGGCAAATCAGCAACGCATCTACGACCATGCACGCGAGGTCGGATTTGAGTTTCATCCGGAAGGTCGCAAATACGTCTACAACACCTTCAACTGTCATCGCCTCATTCACTGGGCATCAACCGAGTACGGTTCCGAGCCGGCATTTGCCTTGAAAAAAGCACTGCTGGCTGCGTATTTCACGTACGCGGACAACATGGATGATGCGCAAACTCTGATCAACGCTGTCCAGGCGGCTTCGCTCGACACCGACCGTGCGGCACAGATTCTGGCCAGTGACGAGTTTTCGCAGGACGTTCGGGCCGCCCAGACCCGATGGAAGATGCTGGGTATTCAGGGTGTGCCGGCGTTCATCCTGAACAACAAGTTTCTGGTTGAAGGTGCACAGCCCGAAGAAAACCTGGTGGCAGCGATCCGTCAGGCGCATGAGCGTTCAAAATCCGAAGGTGCACAAAGCTAGGTTCCCGCCTGGCATCACGAAGATGCCATGACGGAGCCACGAAATGCACTGCGCATAACAATGATTTCAGGCAATATGATTGGGGAAGACGATGACCGTCAAAACAAAGCTGGACATACAACCCATTGCGGGCGCACTCGGCGCCATCGTGAGCGGGGTGGATCTCAAACGCGATCGTTCGCAGGATCTGATTCATGAACTGCGACAGATCTGGCTCGAACATGGCGTGATCTTTTTTCGGGATCAGGACCTGAACCCGGCCGAATTTCTGGAGTTCGCCCAAGGGTTCGGGGAAATCATCGAGTATCCGTTCGTCAAGGGACTGCCGGACTACCCAAAAATCATTCCGGTCATGAAACTGCCTCATGAGCGCCACAATTTTGGTGGGGTCTGGCACACCGACACGGCCTACATGCAAGAGCCACCCATGGCCACCATGCTGATCGCCCGCGAAATACCGCCCAAGGGCGGCGATACGCTGTTTGCCAGCGGTTATGCAGCTTATGAAGCCCTTTCACCCGGCCTGAAAGAAACGCTCGCCGGCCTGAAGGGTGTGAACTCATCGGCCAAAGCCGAGGTCACCAAAACCCGTGAAGACCGCATCGCTGACTCGGCCACTGACAAAGCTGGCTCGACGCTGATTGGCGAACACCCCGTCGTACGAACACACCCCGAAACCGGCAAAAAAGCGCTTTACGTCAATTTTGCGCATACAACCAAGTTCCTGGGCTGGACAGAAGAGGAAAGTGCGCCTTTGCTCAATTATCTGTTTGCCCACCAGGTCCGGCCCGAGTTTACCTGTCGGTTCGCCTGGCAGCCGGGCTCGATTGCATTTTGGGACAACCGCTGCGTACTGCACAACCCGATCAATGACTACCACGGTCACAAGCGGCTTTTGCACCGCGTCACTCTCAAGGGCGACACACCCACCTGATCGGCACCCGGGCATCGATCAGGCTGCGATCAGTTCAAGCCAGCCCATATAAAGGCCAGTTCCCGCGAGAATGCTCAGCAGGGGCTGGCTTTTATACCATTGCAAGAGCAGCACCACCGCCACGCAGATCAACTCGGCGGCCAGGTAAGCGCTTGAGGATCGCTGCCCGAGATCTCTGATGCTATGCATCAGCAGGATCACCATGATGGCCGACGGCAAAAATCCGCCAAGGCGCATGACCCGCGGACTATCTCTGAGCCATCTAGCCGTCAAGAATGGCAGCGCCCTCAGACCAAACGTCACGACCCCCATTGCCGCAATCGACATCAGCACGTAGCCCGTGTTCATGAGGAATCTCGTCGGGTCGAAGCGGGCAGCAAGAAACCATAGGCGACGCAGGCAAGCACCGAAAGCAGCAAGGCGTGGTCTGGCACGAGCAAACTGGCCAAGCCATAGGAGACGCAAGCCATCACAATCGGGCGCATGGATCGGCTCACCCTCCACTGCTCGACAGCCAGGACCGCAAACAAAGCAGCCAGTGCAAAATCCAGACCACTCAACGAGACCGGGAGCTGGGTTCCCAGCCCTGCCCCAACCGCGGTACCTGCTGTCCACCAGAACTGGTTGATGCCTGCCAGCAAAGCCATCGTACGGGGGCTTGGCTGGGGTCTTGATGCAGTGATCACCGAGTAGGTTTCATCCGTGAGAGCAAACACCAGATACCAGCGCAGGAAAAAATTGTCTGGCCGGTCATTGAGTAACGACAGACCGTAAAACATGTGGCGCAGGTTGATCACCAAAGCTGCCAGTGCCAGGGTGGCAACCGGCATACCCGCTGCCAGCATCGGGATCATCGCAAACTGTGAGGCTCCCGCGTAGACAACCAGACTGGCCAGTACCGCCAGCCATCCACTGGCCCCCGTCTGCACAAAAAGGAACCCGAACACCATCCCCAGCGGGATATAGCCCATGGCCACTGGCGCGGTAAGGGAAAAGACGGAAAGCGATGTTGCGGAGTTGGAAGACACAGTGCTGCAAAGAAAACGGTTGAAGCGCACGAGCCGCCTCGCATTGCGCGAGGCGGGCCGGGCG
>CAZBIN010000030.1:5414-9855 GCA_964491995.1 uncultured Orrella sp. | reverse complement strand
GCGCCCTTCCGAATCTCACCACCATCAGTCGTGAACAGCCCTGGACGCGGCTTCCAGCTGTGCTCTGAGATTCTGGTTCAACCAGCGCTTGTTGATCGCATAGACACGGGGAGCAATCGGGTTGTAAACATCAAGCCGGCGCTGAGCCGCACCCAGCACATCGTCAAGATCGACAACCTCGTCGGCCAAGCCATTTTGCAGGCATCGTTGTGCGTCAAATCGCTCAGCACGCTGCAGCAGTGCCTGCATCGCCGACGCGCCCGTGCGTCGCCCCACAATCACCGCCGCAATAGGCGCAGGAATATTGATCTGTGCTTCAGGCAGCGACATCCAGGCAGTTCTGGCCATCACGATTTCATCACAGGCACACGCCAGCATCATGCCGGCACCAATCGCCGGGGCGTGAACCGCTGCCACCACAGGTTTGGGAAATTCAATCAGATCCACCAGGCAGCGCAACAAAAACTTCATCTGTTTGTGTTCAGCCTCTTCGAGCGGCAATCCGGCGTACTCTTTAAGGTCTGCACCTGCACAAAACGCCTTGTGGCCCGCAGCGGCAATCACCACCGAGCGAACGTTCTCATCGGTTCTCGCATGCGCCAATGCAAGATGCAGCGCTTCATACATCACTTCATTCAATGCGTTGACCGCGCTGGTACGCGACAGTGTGAGGGTCAGAATGCCCTGGTTAAGCGATTGTTCGATCATGAAAACGAGGCCTGCAACAAGAGTTGACAATGCGCAATAGTCTAACAGGATGCGCACAAATCCCAGGTGTTTAGACAGGATGATGACCGGACAGATTCTGCGGCAAAGACGCCCCGGAAAAAGTCTCCACCGTGCTGACTTTAAACAGCACGCTCAGCGTGTTGGTGTCGAAGTGCGGCTCACAAATTTGACCACCAGGTCACCGAAAACCTCAGGCTCTTCAAAGGGCGCGAAATGACCTGCATCCATCTCCACATACTGCGCGCCCCGAATTGCGCCAGCGACGCGACGGGCATGCTCGAACGGGAACACATTATCATGCTTGCAGCCAATCACCAGCGTGGGCGCCTGAACCTCAGACAGGAGGTGGGTCACATCGACCCGCCGGTCCAGATCAATCTGGCGCGAAATGCCGTTCCAGTCGTTGTTGTTGCAGATAGCATCGATCCAGACATCGATCTGCGCGTCGTCCATGGCTTCAATGCTCTTGGCACTCATCCCGTTGAACACGATCGCTTTCGCAAAGAGCCTGGGATCGCGCTCAATCAAATCCTGCCACAATTCTGTCTGCAGACGGTTACGTGTGCCGGTCCCGTTGCTAAAGGCTGCGATGAGAACCATCGACCGGACAAGCTCGGGGTAATGCGCAGCGATGTAGATCGACACGCAAGTTCCCAGAGAATACCCAACCAGGTCAAAGGGTTCCGCATCAGCCGCCTGAGCTGCAGCAACCACTTGTTGCGCCAGTATCTGCACGCTCAAAGGCGCACCACTGTCTGTGGTCTGACCCGCACCGGAATAATCGACACGTACGACACGCCGCATCTGAGTGAACCGGGGCATCAGATGATCCCAGTTACTGCGTAAATTGCCACCTGTGCCGGATACCAGCACCATGTTCGCACCGGCGCCGTCCACCTCATAGACCACGTTTGCATCACGGACGGTCACGGTCGGCATGGAGATCCCCGGGCAGAAAGTTGATATAGCGCCTTTTAGCCGGCTGGCGTCTTCGGGTCAACACCGCACTATCACACCGCACTGTCACAAATAACGACCGACCTGCAGCATTCGGCATTGCGTCGTGCAACTCACAGCCGCAGTCGGACCGTTGATGGAATCACATGGAACCCCTGCTTCGGTCCGGCGAACAAGTCACCGTCAACCTGGCAGGGAACTCCACAAAACTTTACTTGAGAGGCAAGAGCCTCACAATATCCATATCGACAGCCACATCAAGACGCTGGCAGGCAGATTCGTGCTGCGTAGCCTGCCTGCATCTTGCTTATCTGAAAATCACTTGCCGGGTTTGATCAGAGTAAACGAACCGTCACCCGTAATCTGGTTGATCTGCACTGGTGATTTCACAGTGCCATCTTCCAGAAACGAGACTGGTGAGCCAACAAAATCAAAACTCGGGGTTTTCTTGCGCTGTTCCAGCAGATTCGCACCAGTGATGGGTTTGCCCTGCTTCTGGAGTGCTTCGACCAGATCCGCATAAAGCAACACAGCGTTGTAGTAGTTGATCGCATACATGTTGGGATCTTTCTTGAACTTCTGGCGATAGTCAGCCACCATCCGCTTGGTTCTGGCATCCGGGCTGTCAAGATTGATCTGCTGACTGGTGAAATATCCACCTTTCGCTTCAGGCAGACTCAGCATGGACGGGATCGAAAACGCGGAGTAACTGGCCAGAGGCTGGCTCACACCGTTGTCACGCAACTGCTTGACCAGTTGAACCTGCTGATTGCCATAGGATGCAATGTAGACGGCATCCGGATTGGTGTCACGAACGCGCGCGGCCACTCCAGAGAACTGCTGAGCAGTTGCGGGAATCGAGAACGCACCCACGAGCTCTCCACCAGCGGTCTTGAGTTCCTTTTCCAGCACTTCACGAGCGGCCTGACCCAACGGGTCGTCGATATAGACCAGAGCCACACGCTTGAGTCCCTTGTCCTTGACCAGGAATGGCACGATGGTCTGAACTTCCAGGTTGGCCAGTGGAATCACGTTCCAGAAGTAAGGTCCAAGTTGCGCCAGATCCGGACCCACACCACCGCCGTTGATCATCACAACCTGGTTGCGAGCACCCAGCGGTGCCAAGGCTTTCGAGACACCTGTGAAGGCCGAAAGCACATACGGTGTTTTTTCAACGTTGATCAGCTTGTTGGCTGCGATCACGCCTTGCGTTGGCAGCGCCTGGCTATCTTCGTAAACGACGCCGAGTTTGCCTTTGAGCCGTTTGTCTGCGTTGACATGCTCGACGGCCAGGTTCACACCGGAAGAGAAGATGTCTCCATACTCCGCATTGGCCCCGCTCATGGGGAATGCAGCACCCAGTTTGATGTCCTGCGCAATCGCTGGCGCAACAGCCAATGCCTGGCACAATACCAGCGCACTCAGTACTTTTTTCATGGTTATCTCCGTTATCATGATCTTGTGTCATCATCCCTGCCGCACGCAAACGAGTCTGTGTGCTTTGAGGTCAAATGATTTTTATTGCAAAAGTATTCGTGTTCTTTGTCCCATACGATGCTATGGCAACATCGTGACGTCAACATCACGTAATCCCTGACGTGATTGCTCGTAAACACCCGAGCCGTCACCGTCCGGTCACTACAGCAGTAATTCTCCAGCGATCCTGGCGCACCACAACATCTTCAGAGCACCCTCACCATCAACCCATTCTTGATCAGGGATTCTTGCCGCTCGCGCCTGCGTCATCCCAGAACGCCGAATAGTCCGGCGCCCGCTTCTGTGTGAATGCTGTCAATCCTTCTTGCCACTCGCGTCTGGGTGCCTCAAGCAAAGACAGTTGCACGCGTTGCCAGTCTGTATTGGCGTACTGCATCGCAGTGCGTTTGGCCACGGCAAGTGCGCCTGGCGACACGCGGTCAACAATCTCGCCTGCCATCTGAACCGCCATATCCACCGCACGACCATTGTCACAGACATTGCTGACAAGACCCAGCGATAGCGCCCGATCTGCTGACAAGCGCTCACCGGTCATCATCAGCTGGTAAAGACCTCGCAGACCGATCATCTGCTGCAGTCGCATGAGCGCCGTGTTCGGAATGACACCATGCGCAAGCTCGGGCAGTGCAAACCACGATCTTGCACTCGCAACCGCCAGATCGCAAGACAGCATCAACTCGAACCCGCCACCGAGCGCCGCGCCGTCAACCGCAGCAATCGTCGGGCGGGGATCCTGTGCCAGGGCGCGAAACATGAGGACTGGATCATCAGGGGCGTCCGGCGTCGACATCCAGCCGTCCAGCAGATCGCTGATATTGGCGCCTGCACAGAAACTCGGACCCGTACTCGAGATCACCAGTGCACGCGCTTTGACGATCGTCTCATGCGTCAACGCAGCCAGCACATCACGGACCAGACTGCGAGAAAGTGCATGGTGAGTTTGTGGTTCATCAAGCAGGATCAGGCCAATGTGACCGCGTCGCTCAATCTGGACAGGCATACGACTGCTCCCAAAAGAAAAGAACCCTCAACCCCGGCACTCCCTATGCGTCTGCAGCGCTTGACACGCACTGTCACCGAAACTCCACCCGATGTGTCAGGGCTTGGGCGCCAGATGCTCGCTGGCCTCATGTTCAAGGCGCATGTAGATTTCTCCTGCCATCGGCTGACGGGACTCTTCAATAATGTGCCCCACCAGACCGACTGCACGGGCCGCAACCGCCAGCCCGCGGCAGACTCGATGGTCAATGCCCATTTG
>CAZBIN010000030.1:0-5404 GCA_964491995.1 uncultured Orrella sp. | reverse complement strand
GCTGTCACGTTGACCGGCAGAACCTTGCCGGTGCGACGCTCGGCTTCCTGCCCGATCAGTGTGATGAGGTCAGCATACGGTCCGTAATAACCTGTCTGCCTGGCGACCGCGAACAATGCCGTTGTACGCGGATCAACCGGTTTGTGAAACGGGTGGCCAATGCCCGGAATGATCGCTTTACGGGCGAGGAAGTCATCAACAATCTGTGCCGCCTTGGCCTTGAGGTCACCCGGCTGACTCGGGTCGGTGATCGCCGTCTGCAGCATCTTGGCAGCCTGATCCAGAGACCCGACAAACACCGAACCCAGACCGAGCAAACCCGCTGCAACCGCCGCCTGAACAGACTCGGGCGCACCGCAGTAGGTCAGGCGGGTCGAGAGCGAAGAAGGTGTAATGCCGTGCTCGACCAGAATGACCATGACCGCGTTGAACATGCGCAGTTCGTTGTCATCTTTAGGCATGCGAGAAAAAATCTGCAGAAACGTCATCTGCCCAAAATCGATTTTTCCGACCAGTTCTTCACACAGGTTGTAGCCGTGGATCATCACCCGGTCAGGCGCGCTCCATGCAATATCTGATTTGATAGGGGTTCGTTTCATTGTGCTGCTCCCGTTGATGAATTGCCTTTCATGACGATCTGCTGTGCCATGTCGCGCATCTTGTTTTTGAGTATCTTCAGACCGTTGGGTCCTTCCTTGCGCGGGTAATCTTCCACAAACACAAAGTGCGAGGGCACTTTGTAATTGGCCAGACCCGCTCTGCAAAGCAGATGGAGTGATTGAGCAGTGACATCATCACCAAGCGTGCGGACGAATGCCACTGCCACATCACCTTGATCAGGATGACGATAGGCCACCACCTGGGCATCCCGAACGCCCTGCTGACGCGCCAGGAACTCCTCGATCTCCACAGGATCGACCAGATAGCCGCGCAGACGCATGGTGTCTTTGATACGTGCCAGGTAACAGAACCGATCGCCATATCGATAGCCCAGATCACCACTGCGAAACCATCCGTCCTTGGTGAATGCACCCGCGGTCGCTTCGGGGTTGTTTAGATAACCTGCCATCACGTTGTAGCCTCGGAACTGAAGCTCACCCTTTTCCTGCTCGGCAATCGTCTCGCCAGTTTCAATGTCTGTGACACGAAACTCGATATCAGGACAAATGGGTTTGCCGCCGGGGACGGCACGAGCCCTGTCGTCGTCCTGTCTCGACTGCCCTGCCATGATGGAAAAACACTCCGAAGAGCCATACAGGCCTGTCATACGAATACCGTAAAGTTCGCGAGCCTTTTGAGTGACTTCCAGCCCCCGTCCGTTGAACTCGGCGAATCCGACGACCTTGAGCGATCGGACATCGTAGCCAGGCACATTCATGATGTCATCAAACAGGCCTTCTCCGCCATAAAAATGGGTTGCCTTGTGTCGATCAATCAGCTGTGCGGCTCTTTCCAGATCAAAGGTCTGCATGAACACGCACTGTCCCTGCCCTGCCAATGCACTAAAGGCCTGCATGAACCCGAGCACACCATAAAGGGGCAGAGTACACAGCGAGCTGTCACCTGCGACGACGTCGGTATAGCGCGCAACTTCATACGCATGACGCAGAATGCCGCGCTGGCTATGGGTTGCGAGTTTGGGATTGCCAGTGGTTCCTGAAGTGCTGAAGGTGCACAAAAGATCGTCCAGATCGCCCTCATCGGTGCTGACCGGGCTGACTTCGCTCAACGCCATCAGCGCCGATGGATCCTCCACATCAATGACCTGCAAGACGCTGGGCACCTCTTGCTGAATCTGAAGAGCAACTGCGCGATAGTCATAGCCCACGAACTTCGGACAAACAAAAATCAGACGCGACTTCGCAGTCTTGACAACATGCAGTGCCTCATCATGGCGCAGGCGCGTACTGACCGGTACCACCAGGACACCGAGACGCGCCGCGGCAAACAGAATCTGCAACCAGACTCCGCCATCCGGTAGCCAGACACTGATTGCATCACCGCGTCGGATGCCAAGTGATTTGAGGTAACCCGCCATGCGGTCAGCGGCCGCCAACAGCTGTGACCGGGAGGCACTTTGACTCAGGCAAACGTACGCTGGATCTTGATCACGCCCCTGGAGAATTGCGCTAAAAGAATCTGGGAGAGAATTCATGAAGTCAAACCTTCAATGCTGCAAGATGTGTCTGGCGATCTGGATACGTTGCATCTCGGAGGTGCCTTCGCCAATACGAAACGCGCGCATGTCGCGGTAAAACCGCTCAATCGGCAGTTCCGTCATGTAGCCCATGCCGCCAAAAATCTGCATCACGCGATCGACAACCCGGCAACCCATCTCGGATGCATAAAGTTTGGCTCTCGACGCGGCAATGCGCGCATCCGGGTGGTTATGGTCTGTCAATTCTGCACACTGGCGGGCGAGCAGCAGTGCCGCCTGCAGCTCGACGTCATTATCCGCAATCATGAACTGGATGGCCTGGTGCTCCGAGAGCTTCTGACCGAAAGCAGATCTCTGACGCGCATACTCAATCGCCATGTCCTGGGCTCTGCGCGCAATACCCCAGGCACGAAAAGCGGAAAACACCCGATCAACGTTGATACAACTCATCATCACCTTGAAACCCTGCCCAGGCTCACCCAGAACATCCTCATCGGGGATGAAACAGTCTTCGAGAGAAAAGCCGTTCAGGTGGTAGCCACGCCACCCCATCTTCTGGTAGCGCACCATGGCTTTCAGGCCTGGATTGTCGCGTCGGACAATGAAAGTGGTGAGTTTGCCTTTGAGTGGCGCATCCGGGTGCGTGCAGGTCAAAACCACAATATAGTCAGCCGTCTGGGCGTTCGAGATGAAATGCTTGGTCCCGTTAAGCACCCATCCGCCCTGGACTTTGGTCCCTCGCGTCTGGATCGCAGACAGATCAGATCCGGCGCCTGGCTCTGTGAGCGCATAGGCAATAAGCTTCTGTGCCGAAAGAATTTCTTTGAGCACTGTCTGCTTTTGCTGCTCATTGCAGAATGCCAGCGTCAGTGGCAGGTGGCCCACGGCTTCAACCAGGGGCATGGACGTCTGCGTGATTTCTTCGTAAATGGCGCAACGCGCCTGTACCGGCAGACCTGGGCCGCCGAGATGCTTCGGGAAATTGAACCCGTAAAGCCCGAGATCAAGCGCTTCTTTTCTGATCTGTGCATCCAGGATAGCCGGGATATCGTCTGCGGCATCGATCCCGGCCTCAAGCGGCTGTAACCTCTGCTGGACAAACCGTCGTGTGGTCTGTCGCAACATCATCACATCGTTGTCAGACCAGACATCCTGCTCGCCCGCTTGCTGGACCTGACTTTCCATTCTCATCTCGCTCAATAGAGTTCCATCAAGGCGGTGTTGTCACTGAACTCTGACGGCAGACCCTCTTTGATCAAGGTCCCTGATTTCATGACAATCACTCGATCCGAAATCTTCAGTGCCTCTTTTACGTTCTGCTCGACAATCAGGATCGACATCTTGCGCTCTTGCTGCAATTCCTTGACAGGACCCATGAGGTCCTGGAAAAGCTTGGGCGCCAGACCAATCGAGGGCTCATCGAGCAACAGACAGCGAGGCTGGCTTAAGAGCGCACGCCCCAGAGAAACCATCTGCTGCTGACCGCCCGACAAGGTACCAGCCCGCTGGTTGTAGAACCGTTTCACGGCTGGCAACACCTCGAACACCCACTGCAGACGTGCTTCCTGATCTGCTGCCTTGATGCCAGCTGCCCAGAAACCCAGTCGCAACACTTCGCCCACGGTCAGGCCCGGAAAAATCCCGCGACCTTCTGGCACCATCGCAATGCCGTTCGAATTCATGAAACGCGAGTTCAGCGTCTGAATCTGCTGGCCCTCAAGCCAGACCGTTCCTTGCTGAGGTGCCACCAGTCCAAAAAGTGATTTCAATAATGTTGACTTGCCTGCCCCGTTGTGACCAATCAGACACAACACTTCGTTATAGCCAAGCTTGACATCAAACCCCTCGAGCACCGGGCGACCACCGTAGCCCACGCTGAGGCCTCGACCTTCCAGAAACCATGACGGTGTGGACATGCTTAGCGATCTCCAAAATAAATAGCGGCAAGGTGTGGATCTTTGAGGATATCTTCGGAAGAACCCTGCGCGAGAACTTTGCCTTGATCAAGAAATGCCACGGTATCCGAGAGCTGGATCACAATGTCCAGATTATGTTCAATGATGCAGATGGTCACGCCCCGCTTCGCATAGTCCTTGAGCAAGGCCACAAACCGTTCAAACGAGCGTGGATCCAGACCCGAGGCGGGCTCGTCAAGCAGCCAGAGCTTGGATTTTGCGGCCATGATTCGCGCCAGACTCAGAAACTTGCGTTCTGCGTAGGCAAGGTCAACCGCTCTCTCATTGCGCTTGTCGATCAGTCCCGTTTCTTCGAGGATCTGATCAACCCGGTCCTGGTTTCCTGCGTCTGATTGCCACAGCCAGCTGCTGCGTTCCATGACACTGCGGATATTTTCCTGAACCGTCATGTGACTGAACAGTCGTAAATCCTGGAATGTCCGTCCAATGCCTTTTCTGGCAATCCGCCATGCTGGCATGTTGACCAGCGATTCACCTTGCCAGTGAATCGTACCGCTGGTCGGAATCAAATGTCCCGTCACCATATTGAACAGTGTCGTCTTGCCCGCCCCGTTGGGGCCAACCAGTGTCGTGATAATGCCTGCAGGCAGATCAAGCGACACATCGGAGATGGCTTGCAGACCACCAAAATTCTTGTTCAGACCCCGTATCGCGAGCAGGATCTCACCGGATTGACTCGGGTTGCTCATGCTGACTTTTCCTTGCTACGTCCACCAACAATGCCACCGGGTCGATACATCATGAGTATCACCATAGCCGCGCCATAAATGATCTGCTGGATCGTTCCCAGCTCGCCAGGGGGAATAAATGGCAGGTATGTCAACGCCGCCGGCAATGCCATGACAATAGCGGCACCGACAATCGGTCCTAACAGCGTACCAGTGCCACCAATGATCACCATGGCCATCAACAGAATGGACATATTTAGCGTAAATGCCTCTACGTTCACAAAACTCATATAGAAGGCATACAACCCACCGGCAAGGGCAGCCAGACCGGCTGACACTGCAACCGAGAGCGTCTTGATCGCATTGACGTGTTTACCGTAGGCCTGGGCAGCAGATTCACTGTCACGAATGGCCATCAGACTACGTCCGAAACTGCCACGGACCAGAAGCGCCAGCACGATCAGCACGCCGAGCAAGACACTAAGCGAGAGCATCACAAACTGAGGAATGCTGGTAAAGGTATAGCCAAACAGCACCGGTGGCGGTATACCGACCATTCCACCGAGCCCCCCGGTCACGGATTTCCACTCGGAGAAGATGGT
>CAZBIN010000029.1:11729-20816 GCA_964491995.1 uncultured Orrella sp. | reverse complement strand
GGAAGCCGCGATACAGGAAAGTCTCTACAAGATGATGCAAGGCAAGACCGTGATTGCCATTGCTCACCGCCTGTCGACGATTGCCGCCATGGATCGTCTGGTGGTCATGGATCAGGGCTGTGTGATCGAGCAAGGAAGCCATGCCGAGCTGCTGCAAAAGAATGGTGTGTATGCGAGGCTGTGGCGCCATCAGAGCGGGGGGTTTCTGGGGGAAGATGTGACCGGTGGTTAGCGAATCAGGCGGTGACACACTGAGGCGGTCTTGCTTGCCGGAAACGATCCCCCAGTGACGATGTTTCGCTGGCATGGCCACAGCACAACAGCAGCCCGCGCGAGCGCGTGGCTCAATGATTTGGCCAGACGCCTACTCGCCAACCCTCTGACGCCCGGCATAGACCGTGACTCGATCCTCACGGACAAAGCCGACCAGAATCAAGTCATGATCACTGGCCAGACGTTGCGCCATGGCCGTCGGCGCAGACACGGAGGCCAGTAGCACATGCCCGGCTGCCAGTGTCTTTTGGACCATCTCGAAACTTGCCCTGCTCGATACAACGACCATGCCACGGCCGCTCGCGCCCGCAGTCGCTCCGATGAGCTTGTCGAGCGCGTTGTGGCGTCCCACATCTTCGCGCACGGCAATGAGTGCGCCATCCAGACTCGCTAGCGCAGCCGCGTGGGTCGCGCCCGTGGCCTGATGCAGGGGCTGTTGCCGGCTCATGGCGGTCAAGGCCCGCCTCACGGCAGCCTGGGAGACAAAGGGTGGACTCGGGACAGGATCCAGGGATCGCAGCACCTGATCAAGTGACTCGACACCACACAAGCCGCAACCCGTGCGCCCCGCCATGGCGCGTTTACGTTGTCTGAGTCTGTGCGCGCTGGCACTGGCAATCTCGACATGGAGCACGATGCCATCAGCGGTGGGCTCAACATCAATGCCATAGATCTCCTCAAAACCCTGCACAATCCCCTCTGTCAAGGCGAACCCTCGCGCAAAGTCTTCAAGGTCAAGCGGCGTGACCAGCATCGTGGCGTAAGTGATGCCATTGAACTCAAGCGCCACCGGCGTCTCTTCGATCAGCACATCTTGAACCGGCGTCTCTGCCTGGGCATGGGCATGGCCCCAGCGCCGCACACACAGCGTCTGTACTGGCGCGGGCATTCCTGACTCGACTTCAGGATGCGGGGGCAAGTTCGGCACGGTGGCTGACAACGGCTCGAAGCACAAAAGGACTCAGGATGATCTCGCCGGACCGACCATCCGGGTGATTCTGGACAAACGCGAGAAGCTCACGACGCATGCGTGGCTCCCAGAACTTGTGCAGATGCTCTGCAATACCGCTCAAGGCTTTCTCCTGGTCAGGCATCGTGACAAAGAAAGCGCCAATCTGGTTCGCCATGCGCACGAGTTGGCCGATGTTCATGATGCCTGCCCTTGGCTGTCATGTGGGGGTTCTACGTGCTGGTCACCTCGACGACCACCGCGCACTCGCATTTGTTGTTCGGCAAGCTCGGCCCAGTGGCGCTGCCATTGCAAAGGCTCAGTCACCCGCATGACTTCCACGGCCGTGACCTTGTACTCCGGGCAGTTGGTCGCCCAGTCAGAGTTCTCTGTGGTGACGACATTGGTGCCTGACACCGGAAAATGGAAGGTCGTGTAGACGACCCCGGGGGCTACCCGGTCGGTCACCAGCGCTCTGAGGACGGTTTCACCCGCACGACTTCTGATCCCGACCCAGTCGCCTTCTGAAATGCCACGCGACTGAGCGTCTTCCGGGTGAATTTCCAGCAAATCCTCGCTGTGCCAGACGACGTTGGCGGTGCGACGGGTCTGTGCCCCCACGTTGTACTGCGACAGGATTCGTCCCGTGGTCAGCAAGAGCGGAAACCGTCTGTTGGCACGCTCCTCGGTTGGCACATACTGAGTGATGATGAAACGGCCTGAACCGTTGACAAAACCGTCCACGTGCATGGTCGGGGTGCCCTCGGGAGCCTGATCATTGCAGGGCCACTGAATGCTGCCCAGCCGGTCCAGCTTGTCATAACTGACGCCGGCAAATGCCGGGGTCAGTCTTGCAATCTCGTCCATGATCTGCGCTGGATGGTCATAATGCATCGGGTAGCCCAGCGCGTTGGCCAGCGCCATCGTTGCCTGCCAGTCGGCCATGCCCGAGAGTGGTTCCATGACTTTGCGGACTCGCGAAATGCGTCGCTCGGCGTTGGTGAAAGTCCCATCCTTCTCCAGAAACGATGCGCCGGGCAGAAACACATGCGCAAACCTGGCAGTTTCGTTCAGAAAGATATCCTGCACGACCACACACTCCATGGCCGACAGCGCAGCCGTGACGTGGTGAGTGTTGGGATCCGACTGAACGATGTCTTCACCCTGGCAATACAGGCCCTTGAAACTGCCATCGAGGGCGGCATCGAACATGTTTGGAATTCGCAAGCCAGGTTCTGGGTCCAGTGTGACGCCCCAGTCCGCCTCAAACTGGCTGCGAACCGTGTCGCTGGAGATGTGTCGGTATCCGGCCAGCTCATGCGGAAATGAACCCATATCGCAGGCGCCCTGAACGTTGTTCTGTCCGCGCATGGGATTCACACCCACCCCCTCTCGACCGATGTTGCCGGTGAGCATCGCAAGGTTGGCAATCGCCATCACGGCGGTGGATCCTTGACTGTGTTCAGTCACACCGAGGCCGTAATAGATCGCTGCATTGCCACCAGTTGCATACAGGCGTGCAGCAGCCCGAACCTGATCTGCCGGGACGCCACTGGCCTCCTGCAGTGCTTCAGGCGAGTTATCCGGGCGCTCGATAAAGGCTCGCCAGTCGCCAAAGGCCTGGCTGTCACAACGATCGGCCACAAAACCATGATCGAACAATTTCTCGGTCACGATGACGTGCGCCATGGCGTTGAGAACGGCGACATTGGTGCCCGGACGCAGCCGCAAGTGATGTCTGGCCCGGACGTGAGGGCCTTTGAGCAGTTCGATCTCGCGAGGATCAATGACAATCAGCGCTGCCCCTTGGCGCAGCCGCTTCTTCAGTCGCGATGCGAACACCGGATGCGCCGTGGTGGGGTTGGACCCGATGACCAGCACGACATCGCTGGACATGACGGAATCAAAGGACTGAGTGCCAGCGGATTCGCCGATGGTCGACTTCAGACCATATCCCGTCGGAGAATGACAGACGCGCGCGCAAGTGTCTACATTATTGGTGCCAAAGGCAGCACGTATCAGTTTCTGGACCAGCCAGGTCTCTTCATTGGTGCAGCGCGAAGACGTAATGCCGCCGACGGAATCGCGACCATGCTGGCGTTGTATTCGCCGGAACTCGCTGGCTGCGTAGTGGATGGCCTCATCCCAGGAAACCTCCTGCCAGGGATCGGTGATGCGCTTGCGAATCATCGGCTTGGTGACGCGGTCCGGGTGAGTGGCGTAACCCCAGGCAAAACGTCCTTTGACGCACGAGTGCCCGTGGTTGGCCTGACCGTCTTTCCAGGGCCTCATGCGCACGACCGTCTGGCCTTTCATTTCGGCTTTGAAGCCGCAGCCAACGCCGCAGTAAGCACAGGTTGTGATGACGCCATGTTCAGCCTGCCCGAGTGCAATGACAGACTTCTCCTGCAAAGTGGCGGTCGGGCAGGCCTGAACACAGGCGCCGCAAGAGACGCACTCACTCTGGAGAAAAGGCTCGCTTTGCCCTGCACTGACGCGCGCCTCAAAACCACGTCCACTGATTGTCAGTGCAAAGGTGCCCTGCACTTCTTCACAAGCGCGCACACAGCGACTGCAGACGATACATTTGGAGGGGTCGTAAGTGAAATACGGATTGGACTCATCGCTGGGATCTTGCAGATGGTTCGCACCGTCAAACCCGTATCGGACTTCGCGCAATCCGACTTGTCCGGCCATGTCCTGCAACTCACAGTTGCCATTGGCCGGACAGGTCAGACAATCGAGCGGATGATCGGAGATGTAGAGCTCCATCACATTGCGACGCAAGCTCTGCAGTCGCGCATTCTGTGTGATCACAGTCATGCCGTCTCTGACCGGGGTGGTGCACGACGCCGGAAAGCCACTCTGCCCCTCGATTTGCACCAGACACAAACGGCAGGAGCCAAAGGCTTCCAGGTTGTCTGTGGCGCACAGACGCGCGATGTGGATGCCCGCCAAAGCGGCTGCACGCATCACGGATGTACCAGAAGGCACCTGGACGTGACGGCCATCGATCTTGAGACTGACCATCTCGACAGACTGGCTCGCTGGTGTGCCAAAATCCCGGTCACGGACAAGTACGGTTTCTTGCATGACAGTCTCCAGTTCAGTCTGTCTTCGGGACGGGCGAACTCTCCAGCCCAAAGTCCCCGGGAAAATGCGCGAGTGCCGAGGCAACCGGATAGGGGGTCATGCCACCCAACGCGCACAATGAGCCTGCCATCATGGTGTCACACAGATCGTTGAGCAACGCCACGTTCTGCTCTCGAATCGGGGACTTGACGGGGGCTGCGATGATCCGGTCAATCACCTCCACACCGCGGGTCGAACCTATTCGACAGGGTGTGCACTTGCCACAGGATTCAATGGCACAGAATTCCATCGCGTAGCGAGCCATCCGTGCCATGTCGACCGTGTCGTCAAACGCGACGATACCGCCGTGCCCGATCATGGCCGCGATCTCTTTATACGCCTCATAGTCCAGCGCAGTATCCCACTGCGACGCTGGCAAGTAGGCTCCGAGCGGGCCTCCCACCTGCACCGCTCGCAACGGTCTGCCCGAAGCGCTGCCACCGCCGTAGTCATACAGTAGCTCGCGCAACGTCACCCCAAACGCCAGTTCAACCAGACCACCACAGCGGATATTGCCTGCCAGCTGAAACGGCAATGTCCCACGCGATTTGCCCATCCCGAAATCTGCATAGGCCTGAGCACCTTTTGCCAGCACATACGGCACTGTCGCCAGCGAAATAACGTTGTTTATCACTGTTGGCTTGCCAAACAGACCCTGAATCGCTGGCAACGGGGGTTTGGCGCGTACCTGCCCACGCCGACCCTCAAGGCTTTCCAGCATCGCAGTCTCTTCGCCACAGATGTAAGCACCTGCGGCCATGCGCAGCTGCAACCGGAAGCAATGACCGCTACCCTGGATATCCTCGCCAAGCCATCGGCCAGCAACCGCTGCGTCAATCGCAGACTGCAAGGTCGCAAAGGCGTGTGGATACTCGCTACGGACATAAATGAAGCCTTCTGTCGCGCCAACCGCCAAGGCTGCGATCGTCATGCCTTCGATCAACGAAAACGGATCCCCCTCCATCAACATTCGATCAGAAAACGTGCCGGAATCTCCTTCGTCGGCGTTGCAGACGATGTACTTCTGATCCGCACTGGCAGACAGGACAGTCTGCCACTTCACGCCCGTCGGAAACGCAGCGCCACCGCGCCCACGCAAGCCGCAGGCTTTGACTTCATCCACAATGTCTTGTTGCGACAAAGTCAGGGCGCAACGCAGTCCTTGCCAGCCACCGTGCCGGGCGTAGTCGTCGGGACAGACCGGATCAATCACGCCAACCCGCGCAAACGTCAGTCGTTGCTGCTTGTGCAGATACGGAATCGCCTCCGTCAGGCCATGGCATAAAGGATGTGACCCGCCTTGCAACCATCCGGCTTCGAACAGACCGGAGACGTCGGCTGGCGTCACCGGGCCATAGGCCACACGTCCCTCAGGCGTGACGACTTCGACCAAGGTTTCAAGCCACAACAGTCCTCTTGATCCGTTGCGAATGATGCTGACCGGCTGCTCTCGCCGGAGCGCCTCAGACTCGATCGCTCGCACTACCGCATCCGCGCCTGCTGCGAGCGCTGCGGCATCGCGCGGGACATAAAGCGTGACCGGTATCATCCCTGGTCCTCCAGGTCTGTGATCAGCGCATCAAACCGCTGCACATCAACCTTAGCCCAAGGATGGCCGTTGATCATCAGTGCGGGCGACTGTGCGCACAGCCCCAGACAGTAAACGGGCTCCAGTGTGTAACGTCCATCCGCAGAAGAACTGCCCGACGCACAGGCAAGCCGTTGACTCGCATGTTCAATCAGCGCGAGCGCCCCCATCGCCTGACAAGACTCAGCCCGACAGATCTGGACATGATGACGGCCTGTCGGGTTGAGACGAAAGTGAGGATAGAAGGTGATGACACCATGAACTTCCGCGCGGGAGCGGTGGAGTGCTTCTGCAATATCACCCACCGCGTCGGCCGGGACAAAACCGAACGCATCTTGCACGGCGTGCAACACCGGCAGCAAAGCGCCAGGTTGCTGACACAGGGCGGTGAGAAGCTCGCGCAAACGCCTCCTGTCTGCCTCAGGCAGCTGAGCGCGCGAGGCCAGCGAAGGCATGTCTGCAGAAAGCCCGTCGGAAAAACTGATTTCAGGGTGTGTCATCCATACTCTCCTTTCAGCGACATATGCTAAGCGACATTTGTCCAGACCGGGCCCCCTGACGACCAAAGGCACGTCAAGCGGTAAGGATTCGCTCGCAAATACAAACGCCCTCTACGGAAATTTTGCCTTCAAGGCGCTGATCATCTGCGGACTTAGCTGCTTGAATAGCTCCGCGTTACAGGAGCCATGCAATGGTACAGGTGCAGGCGCATGGCTCAGGTCAACAAACTTGATGGTCGGATCCGTCGCCTTTGGGTCATCGCTCTGGGGACGTGTCGGGTCCATACTTGGCACAGGAAGTTTTCCGGCACCCCCTGCGGTCAGGTTGTTGGGGTAGTTCTGCTTTACATCGTTCTGGATGATCTGCTGGACCGCAATCGCATAGTTTCTGGACTTGGCGGCAGGTGTGCCCGGCGCAACCGCTGGATCCACGTTGACCGTGACGACGGAAATACTGTAGTCGCTGTTCAGATAGATCTCAAAAGTGCGGAATTGCTGGGGAAAATCGCGTAAAGACGATGTTTCGACTTGCCAGAAACCTCGCTCGGGCCGGGCAGGATCAGCAGACGGCAAAGCCTTCACAGTGTTCATGTGACGATGCCCTGCGACCCACATCAACAGATTTGGCGCGTTCTGCAATGTCCTGACCAGGTCGGCCAGGCTCACAGCATTTCGGTATTCGGGTGCGATATCCGGTTCGTTCTGCCACCACTCCATCTCGGACCCGATAGGTGCCACAGCAATCGGAATATGCGCGGCAATGATCATCAGCTGGTTGTCCGCCTGTCCCTGGGCCAGTTCGGCTTGCAACCATGCCCAGCGCTGTGCATCCAGATAGCCATGACCATGGATATCATCGGAGCCGTCATCTTCGCGCTGGGTGTTGTCCAGCACGATGACCTTGAGCGGAATCGTCGAGTTCGGAATGAAGCTGTAGCAGGTGAAGCCCTGTGATGTTTTCTGATCCACCAGATTGAAGCCATGCCCCGCCGGTTGACTCGTGGTTTTGAAGAACTCCTGTCTCCATTCGGCTCTTGAAAGGGAGCGCCGGTCCGCATCCGCAGCCACCTTCGGGGGCCCCGCCACAAAAGCGGTATCGCTGACCGGACCTGCATGAATAATGTCGCCATACGGACTCGAGCCATCCATGACCCCGGTATAAAACTGCGGCTTGGCAGTCATCCCTTGGATATTGAACAGCACCGGAAAAGTGTTCGGGTTTGGTGCCAGAAAATCAGCAACCGCCCAGACCGAATCGGCAAGATACGACTGGCGGATGCCCAGCACAGGATGGGCATCAACAGGAAAGGAACCGATATAAAAGTGGTCATGGTTGCCCATCACCTGATACCAGGGGATGGATTTGTCCAGACCTGCCGCCTGGTATGGCCTCTGAAAATCGATGCTATCGGCACCCAGGTGCGCGCCCGAACTTGGCTTGATGACCTTTCCATCGATCACATCGATATACCAGCGCAGCTCATTGTAGGACGTACTGTTGCAGGTATCGCCTAGCGAAAGGCCAAAATCGAAGCGATTTTTCTGGTGCAGCGCATTGACTGTCTGAATCGCCGCATCCAGCACATGAGTGGTGTACAGCATCACCGGGGAGTAGATCGAGGTGTTGTTGATTGCGAATCGCTCGATTTCCTGGAAGTGCATCAGCTGATTCGGCGCCTCTTTGTCTGTGATGTGGATATCAGAGAGTGTAAAGAAATTGGCAAGCCGGGCTTTGCGGGTCGGAGGCTCGCGGCCAAAGGCCTGTGGCATGAGATCGGTTCTGGGCACCAATGGAAGCGGTGAGCCCACCGTCCAGTGACCGTAACCAAAAGCGCTGTATTGCTCCACTTCGGAGAGTTGCTGTTTAGTCAGTCCAGGCAACGTCTCGGGAAATGAAATCATCTCGTCAAGCGTTGTGGTGACTCTATCAGAGATCGGATAGCCGGGACGTTTTGAGGCACCACTCACGGCTCCAGAAGCAAACGAGCCAAATGACATCGCTGCAAATACCCCTGCGGTGTATTTGAAAAACGTTCGTCGCGAAACCTGCTCCAGCAGCGATTCCACCACTTTCCGTGCATCCTGATCCTGCATATTTGCTTGCCCCCTGGCACTTGACTGGCTCAGCAAAAAGACCTGACGCCTTTTCCAGTAAAGCTCGCAAAAGCACAACTCGTCAACAAACAACCCGAGCGCGGGCAATTGCATGGAAAGGACACTGGCAAGCATTCAATTTGTTCGAAATACTTGCCTCGAACAGGATCGGTCGACAGCTCACTCACCTGCCACCGGGCAAAGTCCACTCTCCTGCGAGAACAGACTTGAGTGATCGCTTCCGCCACTGCTAAAGCCCGAGGCTTGTCGCGGGGGTTTCTGCGGGCCTCACGGCCATGCTTTCCTTCTTCGGTGACCCGAGCATCTGGCAGTGACTGACGGGATGTCTTACCGATGTCTCCACAAGCTTCTGACTTTCGTCCCGATTGGAGCGATCCGCCCCTACGGTGTGGCTTTGCCTGTTTGCCATACACATCGTTTTCTGGCTCGCCTTCTCCCGATATTGCCCGCAGACAATGAGATTGACGCCTCGTCTCCTGATGACCTTCGAGGCATTAAAGTCGGCGTTCTCGGTGTGGCCGCAGCATTGG
>CAZBIN010000029.1:0-11719 GCA_964491995.1 uncultured Orrella sp. | reverse complement strand
CCAGCCTGAGTAGGCCGGTTGTCCGGGTGAGTGTGTCCGCATGCGGACACACTCCTGCGATGAGCGATGCGGTGGTACTTCGATGGCGATCTTGCCAGCCCGTTGGGACTTGTCACTCGGATATTCCCTGGTCTTGCCCCAGGCCGGGGCCAGAATGCCCCGATGAAGCCCGGCTTTGGCGCGTGCGCCATTCTTTTGCCAATGGGGCCCTGTTCGTCCTGCTTTCCTTTCGGCTTCCTGGTCATGCGCTGCACGCCCAGGGATAGCCTAACTGGACAGCCCTGCGAAGTATTCGAGCACATCCTCGACAGAAACAACATCGGCGAACTGGCGATCCATGTCGAACAAGCTGATCGCATGCGAAATGGGAAAACGATCAAAAACGGCTTCCTGGGCGATGATGACCCGATAGTTGTATGAAGCTGCATCAAACACTGTGGCACGGACACAATTACTGGTGGAGCCACCCACCACGATGACTGTGTCTATCTGCCTGTCTATGAGATAACCCAGAAGCGGTGTGCCATGAAAACAACTGGGTTTCTTTTTGACGAACTCGATATCGTTGGCGGTCGGAACCAGCGCATCGACCATCTCGGCACCCACCTCACCTGCCAGGCACCAGTGCGGATCCTTCAGAAGGTCCCTCTTGCGGGCGTAAACACCCATGTCTGAGCCATCGGGTGCAATTTCAAATCTCGTGAAAAAAACTGGCACTTGATGCTCTTGCCCATCTTTGACCAGCGCAATGATCTGTTCGACTGCGTCGTGCGCGGGCTGACCGCCACTGGATGGCCACTGCTCTTCCTGGCCGGGGACACCGACCATGAATTTTTGCACGTCAACCACGATGATTGCCGGCTTCTTGCCAAACCCCATCCGGCGGGCAAACTTTCCTTTTTCCAGAACCTTGCGATCCTGCTCGCCCAGATATTTTTCCCATGGCTTGACACTCATGTTGCTCTCTCGTGATATTCAGTTGTGGCAGATAGACGTTTGATCGTCAGGGTGTGGACATCAAGTGTGCAAATGAGAGGATCCTGGCTTCAGCCAAAGGTCGTCCGATGATCTGGGCTCCGACAGGCATGCCATTGTGATCCTTGCCAATCGGCATGGTCAGCACCGGCAGGCCCAGATAATTGAACGGACGAGTCAGGCGGGTCAGCGCGCTCACAATGCGCAGCATCACTTCAGGCTGGTCCATGTCGACCTCGCTGCGCAACGGCGTCGGAATCGTTACCGTGGGGCAGATCAGAATATCGATGTCCTTCATTTGGTGTTGCAGAAAATTCTGCAACACCTCAAGACGGCAAACCAGCGACTCCATGTACCGTACCGCAGGAATGTGCAACCCGGTCTCCGTGCGTGTGTAAACGGACTGCGAGTAGGTCTGGGGATTCTTTCGCATCCACTGCGCGTGGACTGCAGCCGCCTCGACTTTGGAGATCACATCGCTCAAGGCATTGCAGCGTTCAACGTCCGGATAGGCCACTTCGCTGACCGATCCGAACTGACGTTCGACCAAAGACATAAACTGCCCGAAAACGCCCGTGATCTCAGGTTCACAGTCATATCCCTTGCCAAACCCCAGCGTTGCAATCCTGCTGCCCTGTGCGGCGATATCGATCAGTCCCAGATAGTCAGGCACCTCGGAGGGCAGCGTGGAGGGATCTGCCGGATCGTGACCTGCCACAGCCTGCAGCAGAACGGCGCAATCCTCGGCGGAGCGGGCCAGAGGACCGGGGCAGTCAACCGAATACGCACGCGGAAAACACCCTGCGCGCGAAATCCGTCCATAGGTGGGCTTGAGTCCGAACAGACCATTGAGGGAGGCCGGAATTCGTATCGATCCGCCTGTGTCACTGCCAAGAGAACCAAAGACCAGACCGGCAGCGACCGCACTACCCGAGCCACTGGAGGATCCACCCGACACCCGCGCCGGATCGATTGCGTTTGCGCAATCCCCGAAAATAGGGTTTTGTCCGGTCGGACCCGCCACCATTTCACTGAGATTGAGCGCACCGATGTTGACCGATCCCGCGTGATCCAGCAAGTCAATCACCCGCGCATTCGTTTGAGCAGGTACCGCAGGTCTTGCCTTGGAGCCAATCGTGGCGGCATGGCCTGCAATGTTGAAACAGTCTTTGTGCGCCAAAGGAATGCCATGCAGCAGCCCACGGTCTTTGCCCGCCTGGAGCTCCTGATCCCGGACTCTGGCGGTCTCAAGGGCTTTGTCTGCCCATATTGCGAGAAATGCGTTGAGTGAAGGCTGACTTTGCGCGGTCTTGTCCAGCGCCTGCTGAGCCAGATCGGTACAGGTGATCTGTCCTTCGCGTAACAGTCGGGCCGTTTGCAGCAGCGTCGGTGTCTGATCTGCTGCCTGAGCACCGGCTGGTGCGTTCGGCACAGCTCGCTTTGAAGCGTCAGCCTCACATAGGTCTGCGTTCTGTAGCAAAAGGCTCTGGAAGCTGGCGGGTTGCACAAACGGATCAATTCCCTGCTCAGCGGCTCGCATGACGTTCTGGTTCAGGCGAATCACTTCGCGAGCCAGGACTTCAGGATCCGTGCGCAGGCTCACGCCATGCATGGTGACGGAACTCTCGCCAATATACTGGGCAACCAGATCAACAAAGTGATTCTGGTCAGAATGGGTGTTCGTGGTCATATCAACTTCCAGAGATGTTGCGCTACTAGAGAATCACTTCGGACGAATACCGATAGCAGTTGCCGTCGCAGTCCAGCGGTCAACGTCCTTGGCCAGAATTTCTCTGAGCTCATCTGGCGTTGATGTGGCGGGTCGCGCACCCAGCGTGGCCATGAACTTCACGAACTCGGGTGTTGCCACGGCCTTCTTGATTTCCGCGTTGAGCGTGTCACGCGCGGTCTTGTCCATCCCTGCTGGCCCAAACAAACCCCACCAGATCGTGACGACATAGTCCAGACCCGTCTGCTCTTTGACTGTCGGAATGTTCGGATAGTCTGGGTCCCGGGCTGCTCCGGTGAAGGCGATCTTGGGCAAAGTATCCGCAGGCGTGCCCTTGATCGAAGCGATGGTTGTAAACAAGATATCGATACGGCCTGCGTAAAGATCGAGCTGTGCAGGACTGATGCCCTTGTATGCAATACCTTGCATCTGAACGCCGGTTTCTCTGGAGAGAAGCTCGGTCATGAGCTGAGCGTTGTCTCCAAGGCCAGCCGAGCCATAATTCACCTTGCCGGGATTGGCGCGCGCATACTCGATCAATTCAGGCACGGTCTTGGCAGGAAATCCTTCACGCGTAATCAGCACGAATGGTGACTCTGCAACCGTCGTGATCGGCTCGAAGGCCGTTTTTGCGTCATACGGTGTTTTCTGGGCCCCAGCCGATGTGGCGAGCGAGCCAGACACGAACAGCACCGTGTAACCGTCAGGAGCGGACTTGGCGACATAGGTGGCACCGACCACACTGCCGGCACCTGGCTTGTTCTCAACCACAAAAGTCTGGCCCAGACTCTGACGCAGATTCTCGGACAAACGTCTCGCAATGACGTCGTTGCTGCCTCCAGGCGCAAACGGCACAACGATGTGAACCGGTCTGTCGGGCCACTTGTCAGCCAGTGCCTGGGTTGGAAACGTAGCGGCAATGGAGCCAACCGCTCCCAGAGCGCACAGCGCCAGGGCTGCTTTCAGTGTGTGGCGTCTTTTTTGCATGATGGACCTCTTCTTTTTGTGGAAATGGCGCGTGCTGCTCGGCGCGTACGTTTTTTCAACCAACCAACCAACCCTGTACCTGACAGGGTAAGAACACTATTTCATGCATACAGCAAGGGGTTTCGGAACGAGCCTCAAAAGATAAGGAATATTAGATTTTCAATCTCATACTCCTTTGAGAGTCCTGTTTACAGAGGACTTCTCCAGGCGCCTGGATCCTCCACACGGCTGACCGACCCGTCACAGCATGCGTCATCGCATGCGCTTCTGAAATCCCATAAATATTATTTAATTTCAATGTACTGAACTCAATTTCCGCCGACTTTCACAATCCTGACGCGAGAACTTCACTTGCGTCGATGCAGATATCGGTAAGTCATAATAGCGAGCAGAAGATCCCATGAGGTCGTTCCTCCATATCATTACAAGATAGTTTTATTATCTTTATGAACACCAAATTATTTTCCACATTGCTCGCAGTGCACCGTTATGGATCGATGGCAGAGGCAGCACGACGGCTCAACCTGACCCATGGGGCGGTTGCGCAACAAATTCGTGCACTCGAAGAAGGGTTAGGCACTGAGCTGGTGCGCCGTGCCGGGCGAGTCGTACACCTGACAAATGCGGGTCATCGCATACTGTCACACGCCCAGCGGATACTTGAGGACATCGATTCGCTGGCGGCGCTCGCCAATGCCGACGAGCTTCGCGGCGAGCTGCAGCTTGCGGCGGGCAGCACCGTACTGACCCACAAGATGGCGGACATTCTGGTGGTCCTGAATTCGCGCTATCCAGATATCCGGGTGAACCTGGTCTCAGGTATTTCTGCGGAATTCTATGGCATGGTCGAACACGGCTCTCTGGATGCTGCAATCGCAATTGAGCCAAGCTTTGCCTTACCCAAAAGTCTCGGCTGGAAGTTCCTCGTTGAGGAGCCGTTCTTTCTGCTAACTTCGACCAGGCATCAGGGTCGCGATCCCATGCAATTGCTCCAGCAAGAGCCTTTTATCAGGTATCACAGGGGCAGCTGGGTGCGAGACCGGATTGACGCTTACCTCAAGTCCATCGGCGTTTCACCCAAAGGAAGCTATGAGCTTGCGTCTACCGAGACCATTGTCGCACTCGTACATCGCGGGCTGGGCAACGCGATCGTGCCCAGTTCATGGCATTTGTGGCGCCCGGGTCCCGAGGTTCTGACGATGCCGTTGAGTCCCGTGTGCCCGGCCAGGCGACTAGGCCTTTTATGGGCACGAGGCTCTCACAGATTGCAACTGGTCGAGGCATTCTGGGAGGCCGCAGTGCTGGTGTATCGGACCAAACAGGCCAGTCGCGGATTTGAGCGCAAAATCGTTTCTGACGGAGCCGCCTGACAATCGATGTCATCTTCAAGTCGCAGCTTTGTAAAAGGTCACGGAACAGGACGTCAGTATCATTGCCTATCCGCAAGTGCTTGCCGTTGAAGTGACCATGCCGCGTCTTGTCCGGTCAGGCGATATTAAGGATTCAGACGTGTACGGCTCGCAGCAACATGTGCCGCTGATGTATCTCGAAGTCTGAAAGTCTTGTCAGACTTCGAGAGGGACTGCTGATCGCCCGATCGATTGACACCACAAGGTGCAGCGAGGGCGAGAAACAACCTGCCTGCCGGTGATTCTTCCCCCTAAGATTCACCTCGACGAGATCGCCACTGGACGTGCCAGCACAACCTGTTGCCTGAACGACAAATCCACCCTCACCCTGGAGACTCTGCCATGACCGTCACTAGCCACACCGCACGATTCCGAGAACTCATCCGCCAGCCAGGCTGCGTCATTCAACCCGCCATCTTCAACCCGCTCAGCGCAAAAATTGCACAGGCCAGTGGCTTTGAAGCTCTGTGCCTCGGGGGCTACGCGATGGGCGCACATACAGCGATCACCGAACCCCTGATGTCCCTTGAGGAAGTGGCCCAGTGTGTGCGTGGTGTCAGGCAAGTCTGCGACCTGCCGCTGATGGTCGATGCCGGTGCCGGATGGGGTGACCCTCTGCACGTGATGCGAACAGTCAAAGTGCTTGAGCAGGCCGGTGCATCATCCTTGCATATCGAGGATCAGTTTTTCCCCAAACGAGCCCGTTACCACATGGGCGTGGAAGAGGTCATTTCCATGGAGGAAATGATCCAGAAAATCCATGCCGCTTGCCAGGCCCGTCGTGATCCTGATTTTGTGATTGTTGTCCGAACCGACGCCATGAGAACACACGGATATGCCGAGGGCATAAGACGATGCAACGCATACGTTCAAGCCGGCGCGGACATGATCATGATTTTCCCTGACAGTGATGAGGACACCCGGAATGCCCGGCGCGACGTTCCTGATGTTCCTCTGGTCTACGTCAACAGCACAGGCAACAAGTTCAACCGTGGCGTTTACACACGCGACCAGCTTGACGAGTGGGGCTACAAGATCCTCTATGACGCCATCAGCTCTGTCAACGTCGTAGCCCGGACCCTGTTTGCCTACTATTCACACCTGAACAGCACGGGTGAGCATGGTCTGGACAACAGCGAGATGGTGCAGATCCGTGCACGCGTTGAGAAGGCAATCGGTCTGGAGGAGATGTACAAGCTTGAACAGGCCACTCTTGGTGACATTCACATGCCCCGGCTCGGTTAGAGGATATGTGAAACCGGGCAGGCCCCAGGCCTGCCCATGATCCATGCGCCTGTGGGCCATGATTGCAGCTCGCGCCATTTCAGCACTGGCACCGCAGATGGTGAATCCCCAACAAAACGGTTATACAAGACAATACTTCTGTGTACAATAAAACGTAAGCCATTGGAATTGCCGGTTTGCGCATGAGCATCGATCATTGTGCTGTCTGACCGACAGGTCTCTCAGGGGCCATCAAAGGCACCTGGCGCTTGCTCGTGACAACGCATTTGCGACAACTCACAGGCTGGGCAAGGGATGGCTGATGGGTCTTGTCGACCGGTTTGCAGGCAATCCTGTCGATGCGAACCATCTGGGTGGTATGTGCTCAATGTCGGGGCAAATGAACCGCAAGCCCGCCAGCGACATAAGCGACTGCCCGCTCAACCCAGGCAGCCTTGACTTGCAGGAATCAGACTCTGGAGGACTCCGAATTGGAACTCAACACGCAAGCAAATCAGGCCGTTTTCTGGACCGCAGCAGATTTGAATAACGATCAAGGCTGGGTGTATCACCTGCAAGACCAACACCGTCAGGAGCTGGTTCGCGCTGTGAGAAAGGCCTACGTCGAAAACAAGAACCTGCTCGATTACTGTGCGCGGGACTTCGCAATCGAGGCCACTCGCGAGTTTCTTCAAGCGCCACTGAGTCAGGTACAAGACGGTCGCGGCATCGCCTTGGTCAAGGGCCTTCCCAGAGAAGGCATTACCGAGAAAGAGTTCGAACTCATCACATGGGCAGTTGGGCTGCATTCAGGCACTCCCCGCCCACAAGGCAAGGCAACTCAGTACATCTCGGCAGTTCGGGATGCCGGGATGGACTACCGCACTGGCACCGGTCGCGGCTACAGTTCGAACGCGGATCTGGATTTTCATACAGATTCGTCAGATATCATTTTTCTGACCTGCTACAACAAGGCGCGCTCTGGTGGCATGTCACTGATCACCAGCTCAATGAGTGCGTTCAGAGAGATGCTCAGACGGCATCCCGATCAGGCCAGATACCTTTTTGAACCGATCGCCTTCAGTCGCCAGGGCGAACAGGCGCCTGGAGAGGGACCCTTTGTCTTGCAGCCCATTTTCTCCGAATGCAACGGCGTCTGGTTTGGCAGATGGAACTGGAACCGGGTCAAACACGGACTGCAAATTGAAGGCTCGCCCAAACTCAGCGAAGACCATATCAACGCGTTGCATCTATTCGATGAGATCGTTCGCAGCAAAGAACTTGCATACAACATGTGGCTTGAGCCCGGTGACATGCAGATTCTGAACAGTCACGTGACGCTGCACTCCCGAACCGAGTTTGAAGACTTTGAAGACCCTGCCAGCAAGCGGCTGCTCTTTCGCTTGTGGATAGCGCCCCCATCGAGTCCTGAACTGCCTGCATGCTGGGAGGACTTGTACGCCAGCTGCAAGGCGGGGGCGGTGCGAGGCGGCATCAAAGGACTGCAGTACGGCGCCCTGCAACAGCAATTTGATGAGCGCCAGGCCCGTGATGCCGGGATGACGCTGGCATAGCAAACACCGCGTGACGCTGGCCTGGAACATGCGCTTGCGTGTTCCGGAATTCCGGCGGGATCAAACGGATGCTCGCTGGCGGGTTTTTCCTGCTGGCACGCACGCCACGTGTCCACGCTCAGCGAACACGAATACTGACAGCGATGTGACAGGCGCTTATGCGCCTGATTGAAAAAGCGCTTGATAGCAAAAGCATCTGAATGAAGCGCACGCCGGCCGCTTGGCAGCAAGCCGGAGAAAGCGATTTTTCGAGTCTTTGCTACCGATGGCTTTATTGTGGCGATATTCCCGATCGCTTCGCGACTTTAGCCCACTTCTCGACTTCATTGGCAACGAACTTGTTGCACGCTTGAGGCGAAGAGCCAACGGGATCAAAGCCCGCTTTGCTGACTGCGGCCTTGAACTCAGGGTCACTAAACATCTTCTGCATCTCGGCGCCGAGCTTTTCAATCACAGGTGCAGGTGTTTCGGCCGGGACGAACATGCCATTAAACAAGATTGCCTGAAAATCAGGCACACCCTGTTCTGCAATGGTCGGGACATTGGGCAAAGAGTCCGTACGCTTGTTGTCCCCAAGCCCGAGCGCCTTGACCTGTCCGTCTCTGATGAAGGGTCCGATGGTGGCCAGGGCGCCGAAACTTGCCTGGATCCGGCCGCTGATGAGGTCGGTCATCACTGGCGATGAACCCTTGTATGGAACACTGACCATGTCAATGCCGGTTTGCGCCATCAGCAATTCCATCGGCAAAGCGGTTGCCTGAGACGACGAACCAAAACTCAACTTGCCTGGATTGGCCTTGGCGTACGCAATAAACTCTTGAACGTTGTTGGCAGGAACCGAAGGATGCACCACTAGAATGATGTGTTGTGCAGCCGCCTGCCCCAGGCAAGTCAGATCCTTCAGGGTGTCATAGCCAAGGTTTTTGTGCAACGACGGATTGATGGCATGCCCACTGGAAGCAAAAAGTATGGTGTATCCATCGGGTTTGCTGCTTGCGACGACTCTCGTACCAATGGTTCCATCGGCTCCTGGCCGATTCTCCACAATGACAGGTTGCTCAAGAGCTTCGCCAAGTCGCTTGCTGACCAGTCTGGAAATCGTATCGGTTCCACCGCCCGGCGCAAAAGGCACAACCAGTTTGATTGGCTTTTCCGGATAGTCAGCTCTCGCTGCTGACACGCCTAGCAACGAAAACCCGATCAATGCTGCCAGTATTTTGGTTCTTGTACTCATCTTGTCTCCTGATTATCAATCGTCACACACAACCAGAATGGGGCTGACCAGCATTGATTGTGTACTTATGTATTCTATAGTATGTTTTTACATATCATGGAGTGGTATGAAAGCTCACGCGGGCGGCTCATTGGAACAGCGCTCTGGCTCTGTGCTGGTGTACACAGAACCGGATTTTTTGTCTCTTTGCTTCATTCTTGCGTAACTGCCAGCGGCTCAATGCCCTTGACGGGCGAGCTGGGAGTCGGGAAGCAATGGGTGTTCATCTGAAATGACATTGACCGGGTTACCCGACATAAAAGCGCTCAAATTGGTCAACGACGTCTGAAAAAACTCCCGCATGTTCTCCTCCGTGACAAACCCGATGTGCGGTGTCGCAATCACATTGGGCAGCCACCGGAAAGGGTGGTCTTGAGGTAGCGGTTCAACAGAGAAAACATCGAGTCCGGCGCCAGCGATTTTGCGGGTCTGCAGTGCTTCGATGAGCGCCTGCTCATCGACCAGCTCGGCGCGTGCAGTATTAACGAAGTAGGCACCCGGTTTCATGGAGTTGATCTCCGTTTGGCTCACGATGCCGACCGTTCTTTCAGACGCGGGCATATGAACCGTCACAACGTCCGAACGACCAAACAGGGCTTGTTTGGTGACACAGCGCACGCCATGAGGATCACATCTTTGCTGAGTCAGGTTTGGGCTCCAGGCAATGACATCCATCCCGAAAAGGCGACCGATGGATGCGACAGGTTTGCCCATGTTTCCCAATCCAAGAATCCCCAGCGTTCTTCCTGCGAGGCCAACACCGACACCGCTCTGCCATGCACCAGCTGCGACTGACTGGACTTCCTGCGGAATCCGGCGAAACAGGTTCAATATCAGTGCCCAGGTCACCTCGACAGTGGTCTGGTGCATTGCATTTGTTGTACAGACCTTGATACCGAGTTGCCGACATGCGGGCAAATCAATGGAACGTGCATTACGCATGCCAGTGGCGAGAATCAGCTTGAGTTGTGGCAGTTGTTCCAGCAGACTGCCGGGAAACGCGGTTCGCTCCCGGATTCGCATGACCACATCAAATCCTCTCAACCGGTTGATCAGTTCACACTCATCGTGGATGTGATCCCGGTAGGACACGACTGACAGGCCAGGAATCTGCTGCCAGTCGACAATGGTCTGGGAAATCCCTTGATAGTCATCAAGAATGGCGAGTCGCATGGTTCTGAAGTCGAAAGAATACGCAGGTCAGCGCGTGGGCTGGGCGATGATACGGTGAGTGGGCGTGCCTCCTGCCAGGTCGCAAGGAGCACACCAACGGCATCATCACTTACTTGTAGCCACCCCCACCGCTGACATAAACGGTATCGGCCGTCATGAACTCGCAAACGTTTGAGCACATGAACAGAACCAGTTCTGCGATCTCGCTGGCTTGACCCATACGTCCCATCGGAACGTCGGCAAGAAATTTTTGTGCCAGTTCCTTCGAAGTGTTTGACGAAGCCTGAAACGCTGTGTCGATTGGACCGGGTGAAACAGACAAGCAACGAATGCCTTGACTGGCAAACTCCCGCGCAACACCCAGCGTCAGCGTATTGACGGCTCCCTTGGCCGCGGCGTAGTGAATCGAGGCTCCGGGCCCGCCACGCTTGACAGACATACTTGCAATGTTGACGATCACGCCATGCCCGTTTTCCAGCATGTGGGGAAGTATTTCCTGGATCGCGTTGAACGTCCCTTTGAAATTCAGATCGAAGGTCCGGTCGAGTAAATCCTCGTCGATGTCCAGAAACTTTGATCGTTTCATGGCTGAGCCAGCCGAATTCAACAAAAACTGAACCCCCCCGAACTTGCTGATCGCCTGCTGAAAAAGATTCTTCAGATCTGCGCGCCGGGTGACATCACAAGGAACGAAAATTCCCTGACCGCCATTCGCGTTCACCAGATCTGCGGTCTGCCTTCCTTGCACATCTTGAACGTCAGAGCAAACCACATTGGCACCCTGCTGGGCCATCAGCAAGGCAGTTGCTCTACCAATGCCGCTTGCCGCACCCGTGATGACGATGGTCTTACCGACAAAATAGTCGTCGAATCTTCTTGTCACCGCAACTCTCCTCAGATTTGTTTTATATGAATCACTGCACGACGGATTCCATTGCTGGCACGCTTATCATCAAAGCTTTACGCTTGGTACCAGCCTTTTGTCCCTCTTCTATTCGCAGAACCGTGCTTCTTTGAGCACAAGCATCAACGGTGCGTGCGGTCCTGCCGGTGGTACTTGGTACTTGCCCCTTGGTATTTCAGACTACTCAGGCGCACGTCTTGAAACGAAAGCATCCGTACCAAATGACTCGCCCATGGCAGTCATCAGGCATTCGCTGCTTGCCTGACCAGGAATGAGCGCTTCTGTTTGAACCGGTTTCCAGCGCCAGAAAAACTCGTGATGTCCAGACCGTAAACCACGCCTGACGAATGTTCCAGGCGCTGCTCAGATAGTCCATCCCGACAGGATTCTGACGGGATGCATCACTGCTTTTTGTATACATTGACATTCAATAGAACATCGATGTGTTTTATTGTGCATCAGTGATGTTTT
>CAZBIN010000028.1:0-21010 GCA_964491995.1 uncultured Orrella sp. | reverse complement strand
CATTGAAATTCCTCGGGAACCAGACTCGAATGCCAGCCCGACTCACCGGAGTCGTCTGGCTCGGACGGTTGTGAAAGATGAACGGACTCGCATGCCAGCACACAACCCGCTGGCCTGTGACGCCTGCAGCCAACGCTAGACTGGTTTACCGCAAGAACCTTGTCACAACACTTGTCTTCGGCTCAACCTGATCCACAACCCGATCAGCGTCAGCACGAAAACCCATAACCGATTATTTTAACCCCGGCGAATGAACCCACGAAACCAGTACCGCTTTCATGCCATACAAACCGGTCGTCAGCACCTGTTCTTCGGACTGCCCACCCAAAGCCAGCTTAAATATGATGGGTCGTCTGAGCATCGGCTTCGCAAACAAAGTCATCATGCTATCTTGCTGAAAACGCCGACTTGACACTTTGATTGTGTGAGGTGGCGCCTTCAAACCCCTGCCAGACCAATTTTTCAATACATTCCATGACAGCCATCAGCGAACGAATTGAGCAGCCTTTCAACACCTTGGAATCCCTGGTCAAACATGCGGCAACGCATAGACCTGACCACACGGCAATCATTCTGAATGAGCAGACTATCACGTACCGTAATTTTGATGCACTGGTTGATGCCGTTGCTGCAAGTCTCCAGCGTGACGGAATGGTTGCGGGTGATGTGGTGGCCATCTGTGCCCAGACATCGATACGCTATCTGGCTGTTTACTTCGGCTGTTTGCGCGCAGGCGGGGTTCTGGCGCCTCTTCCCCCTTCAGCCAAGGCCGAGAACCTGACGGCTATGCTGCAGAACAGCGAAGCGAAATGGATTTTCCTGGACCAGAAGGCCAGTGAGGAATGGCCGCAGCAACAGATTGCCATCAACCTGCATCGCATTGCCATTGACGATAGTGACGTCGCGATTGCCTGGGCCACCTGGCTCAGCACCCTGCATCCTGTCCAACCCGTCGAGATCAAGCCCGAATCACCCTTTAACTTGATTTATTCCTCAGGGACGACCGGCGTTCCCAAAGGGATTGTTCAACCCCACGGAATGCGCTGGTCGCACACCCGACGCGCATGGATCAACGGATACCGGCCGGAATCTGTCGTGATTACCGGCACACCCCTTTACTCGAACACCACCTTGGTTGCCGTCTTACCCTCTCTGGCTATCGGGGCGACGGTGATTGTGATGGACAAATTTGACGCCCGAAAATATCTGGAACAGGCGTGCGCCCACCACGCGACGCACACGATTCTTGTGCCCATCCAGTATCAGAGAATCCTTAGCCATCCGGACTTTGACTCTTACGACCTGTCAAGTTTTCAGGGGAAATTCAGCACTAGCGCGCCATTTTCAGCGACGCTCAAGGCCGAAGTTCTCGATCGCTGGCCAGGCGAACTGATCGAGATCTACGGCATGACGGAAGGCGGTGGTCGCTGCGAGCTCAAGGTCCATCTGCACCGCGACAAGCTTCACACCGTGGGTCAACCCGCCGAAGGTTGTGAGATCCGGATCATTGACGACAATGGGGTTGAAGTCCCAAAAGGGGAAAGCGGCGAGATCGTTGGGCGCTCCTCGGCCATGATGCATGGCTATCACCGGCAACCCGACAAAACTCAGGAAGCACAGTGGTACTCGCCGCAAGGCCTGCGCTTCATTCGTACGGGTGATGTCGGAAGATTTGACGAGGATGGTTTCCTCGTTCTGGGTGATCGCAAGAAAGACATGCTGATCTCTGGCGGGTTCAACATCTACCCCAGCGATCTCGAGGGTGAACTCAGCCAGCACCCCGACGTTCAGGACTGTACCGTGGTCGGTGTTGCATCAGAACGCTGGGGAGAGACCCCTGTTGGCTTCGTTGTGATCAAGAACAAGGCCAACATCAAGGCGCAGGAACTCCTGCAGTGGGTCAATGATCGCCTGGGGAAAACCCAGCGACTGGCCGTGATTGAAATCGTTCAAGAGTTACCTAGGAACGCCATTGGCAAGGTCCTGAAGCGCGAGTTGCGCCAGGCATTTACCGAAACACACGGTCCACTGAATTGAAGTTACGGACTGTCTGCGCCTGCCAGACTATTGATCGCCTGATATCGCGCGCAATAACAGCCACGCCACCAGCAAGGGTCCAAAATTGAATACTGCGTGCAAGGTGATCGCCGCGCCAATGCCATGCATCACGCGCATCCATCCAAGAACCAGACCTGTAAACCATTGGGGCAACACCATTACGGGCAGCATCCACCACACGAACGAATCGAAAGTGAAGTTCTTGATATGCAAGCCCGCAAACAGGATCGTGGACAAATGAAATATCCACCAGAAATTCAGTCGGTAGCGTTTGAGCCAGCGCCTGGCAACAGGCGCTGGCACTACCGTCGCACGAGTTGATCGATAAATCAGGTAAAGCGCAGCGGCAAACAGAATACCCTGCATGACACCAGGCCCATGCCACAGCGCAATCAACATCAAAGGGATCAGCCAGAGTGCGATCACCGGACGTCGCAGTCCGAATCGAAAAAGCATTTCCTCAACCAGTGGCGCCCAGACCAGTGCCAGCAGCCAAGGCAGCCGACTGGGGTCAACCGCATGGGTCGCACCCGCACTTTGCGCTACGCTCACGACCAGCGGACCGAACAGAAAAAGATTGATACCCCACAGCGTAACCGCCCATGCCAGCAGACTACGCCACGCAACCCCCGTTTTCCAGTCCTGCACCCAACCGGCCTGCACATGAATCCGGCGGTGTCTTGGATTCAGATACGGCCTGCGACAGAAATTCCAGAACAATCGCCATTGACCGGGAGCACTGGCACGCATCACGGCGTCGGGTCAAACTTGACGGCCTCGGGATCACGATGCAGGTCGCCCATGACCTTGCTCATGTTGCCCTCCAGAATCTGGCCCATGGCCTGATCACAGCGGATCAACGCACCGTCAATCGCAACCTGCTCGATTTGTCGGGGCGGATGCAACACAAAATCTGCCACATTCTGCTGCAAGCCCAGACTGCGCGGATGTCCGATCCCGACGCGCAATCTCCAGAAACCAGCGTCACCCAACACGGACTGAATATCGCGTAAGCCATTGTGGCCCGCATGTCCACCACCCTGCTTGAGGCGAACCTGTCCTGGCAGCAAATCGAGCTCATCATGAATAACCAGAATGGACTCGACGGGTATCTTGTAGAAACGGGCAACTGCACCGACACTTTGACCAGAGCGATTCATGAAAGTCTGAGGTTTGAGCAACCATAAGGGCTGCCCTTTGTAACGCGTCTTGGCAACCTCACCGAAAAATGACTTCTCCATCTGGAAGTTGGCTTTCAACAGTGAGGCCCAGCGTTGCACAACCCAGAAACCCGCGTTGTGACGCGTGTGTTCGTAGGTTCCTCCGGGATTGCCGAGTCCCACGAGTAGCTGGATTGGACTTGCTGCCATTGTCACACCAGAAAAAAGCCCCACCGACAGTGTGTCAGCAGGGCTGTACGGACACTGAGTGTCTGGTACCGAACCAGGCACTCGTCACCTGAGAGCCAAAAACGCTTACTCAGCCGCTTTATCGCCCTCACCACCCTCTGCATCGGCTTTGGCACCGCCGGGAACCGTCGCCGAAGCAATCAGCGGGTTCTCATCGCCGCCGTGGTGCAGAAACTTCACACCAACCGGCAGCTTGATGTCAGCCAGGTGCACAGATGCGCCAGCAATCAGCTTGGACAGATCCACTTCGATAAACTGGGGCAAATTCGCTGGCAAGCATTCAATTTCCAGCTCGGTCAAGACGTGTGTAATCACAGCTGCCGAGAGCTTGACAGCAGGCGATGTCTCAGCATTCAAAAAGTGCAGCGGCACCTTGGTGTGAATGACATGTTTGGCATCAACGCGCTGAAAGTCGACGTGGAGAACTTGCTGTTTGTACGCGTGCCACTGAACATTGCGCAAAAGAACCGAATGGGTTTTACCTTCGAGTTTCATATCCAGAACGGATGCATGAAACTGCTCTTTGCGCAGTGCGTGATAGATTTCGTTGTGATCGAGCTCGATGTTCAGAGCTGGCTCCGAACCACCGTACACGATTGCAGGCACACGGCCTGCACGGCGCAGGCGGCGGCTCGCACTCGATCCCTGGACGCTACGTGAGGTTGCATTAAATTCCATTTACTAACTCCTGATCGGGTCAGAATGACCCAGTGTTGACAGAGCACCATCTGATGCCCCGCATCGCCTGCATACCGCGACCAGCATGCAAACTGATTCTTGTTAAGTTCGGAAACCGATTCTTTCTGTACCGTCAATGCCCGACATCAACCCGCCACGACTCGCAGGCAGACTGGTCGATGTGCACTGTCAATCGACAAACAGCGAGCTGACCGACTCTGCATGAGATATCCGCAGAATTGTCTCACCCAGCAGAGAAGCGCATGAAAGCTGGCGGATCTTTCCGGTCGCGCTTGCTGCCTCAGAAAGCGGAATGGTGTCCGTCACGACAAGCTCGTCGAGTTCCGATCCGGCAATCCGCTCAACTGCACCACCCGAAAGGACTGCGTGGGTGCAATAGGCATAGACAGCGCCAGCACCACGTTCTTTTAGCGCAGACGCAGCCTTGCACAAAGTGCCAGCCGTATCAACCATGTCATCCATGATGACACAGGTGCGACCATCAACCTCGCCAATGATATTCATGACTTCCGAGACGTTGGCTCGGGGGCGGCGCTTGTCGATGATGGCCAGGTCGGCCTCAAGCTGTTTGGCCAGTGCACGGGCACGAACCACACCACCAATGTCGGGTGACACCACCACAAGATTCGACAGGTTTCTGCGCCAGATATCTCCGAGGAGAATCGGACCGGCATAAATGTTGTCCACCGGTATGTCAAAGAACCCCTGGATCTGGTCTGCGTGCAGATCCATCGTGAGCACTCTGTCGACGCCCACGACCTGCAACATATTGGCGACCACTTTGGCTGAAATCGCAACCCTGGCAGAACGAGGGCGACGATCCTGGCGTGCATATCCAAAATAAGGGATTGCAGCCGTGATCCGACCCGCCGAGGCTCGACGCAGCGCATCGACCATCACCATGATTTCCATCAGGTTGTCATTAGTCGGAGCACAGGTGGGCTGCAGAACAAAAACGTCCTTGCCGCGTACGTTCTCGTTGATTTCGACCATGACTTCGCCGTCGGAAAAGCGACCAACGGTCATTTTGCCAAGCGACATATCAAGATGGTTGACTACATCGACGGCCAGACGGGTGTTGGCCGTCCCCGTAAAGATCATGAAACTTTCGGAGGCCATGGTGAAAGCGTCGCTCACGTCAAAAACAAAAAGCTGCTGAACCGCGCCACACGGATATTAGGCCTGTTCAACAGCTCGTGAATGAGTGGCTGGGGAGGAAGGATTCGAACCTTCGCATGCCGGAATCAAAATCCGGTGCCTTAACCAGCTTGGCGACTCCCCAACTAGTTTGATACCCAATATTTGAGAGGATGTTGCGAAAGTCCGTCACATACGTGAACTGACTCTAACGACGCCCCCAACATTTGATCGGGCATTTCTTTATCAGACTGCATTTTAACGATCAATTTCTCTAACGCCAACTGGGCACGCTCTGGCGATCCTGCTTCAGCAAAGAGACACGACCCTGAACCTGTCAGCCTTGTCTGCAAACCCTGCGAAGCAAGCCAGTATTTTACCTGACGTACCGCCGAAAACTTTTTGAGAACGACCACTTCAAGATCATTCGAGCCAAAACCACTGACACCAGCGGTTTCGCATCCAATAAAATTGATGCACCCGGAAAAGTCCGTTATTTTGACGTTTTCCGTATCGCGTGTCAAATCAGGGTCTGAAAAAACCTCTGCAGTGGCAATGCTGACTGATGGTTTGAAGACCAGATAGCTTTGATCTGGCGCACACACAGTCTCGATTTGCTCACCAACGCCTTGCACAAACCCCGCATCGCCGTGCAAAAAAAACGGCACATCGGCACCAAGTGACAGGCCGATCTGCATCAACTGCTGCCTCGAAAGCCCCGTTCGCCAGAGCCGATTGAGCGCCAGAAGCACGGTCGCAGCATCACTGGACCCACCGCCAAGCCCTGCACCAAAAGGTATGCGCTTCTGCACGTGGATATTTACGCCGAGTGAAACCCCTGTGGCCTTTTGCAGCGCCTTTGCTGCGCGCACGGTCAAATCCGACTCAACCGCTACAACCTGATTCAGAGACCCCTCCCTGCTGATCAGGCCGTCACGACGCAGATCCACCGTGACGCTGTCGGACAGGGAAACGAGCCGAAACAGACTTTGCAGCAAATGATATCCGTCATGCCGCCTTCCCGTCACATGTAAAAACAGATTGAGCTTGGCAGGTGCCGCAAGATCATAAAAAGTCATCGTCGGCAGTTTCGGAGAGCGTGTCGGAGCTGTTGCTGAGCCAGACATCATGAGCCATCGACAATCATGCGCATACGCACTTCCCGTCCCTGATCAACACCGGTCACCTCGATCAGCCGAGGTCCGCGCTCATCATAACGATCAAAGCGGATGTTCCATCCCGCCTGAGACATGGAAACAACACGGTTCTGGGCGTCACGCTCTATCGATTGCACACCCGCTGTGCTGACAATTCGCCCGCGAATCCAGTCCGACATTGCATCGACAGGCACCTGGGCGTAAAACAGCTCAGAGACCAGCAGTGCTGCCGTTGCAGCCCGCCTGTCGGACTCGCCTGGACGCTGCAGAACCACTCCGGATGCACCAGCCTCGAGCCTGGCCAGCGTTGCACCCATCGGACTGATCAAATCAAGCTGCCAGCCCAAATCGTTCTGACGCCACCTGAAACCACCCTGAACGGACTCGGTTTTACCGACCGGATCCATCACTTGCACCAAAAACCGCCCTGCCCGCTCGAACTGCGCATCAAAACTGGAGGGCTGAGGGCCCGCGCAAGCCATTAGCAATCCCGTACCAAACAGAACCACCCAGAACCTCGCACGAAACAACACTACCCTCAGGGCGTGAGCAGGACTCAACGAACACCTCAAGAGCCCACCCCAAACCGTTTCATGGTTTCAAGCAAGATCGGGTCTTTCGGATTAATTTTGAGTCCTTGCTCCCAGACTTTCGTGGCGCCATCACGCTCATCGAGCTTCCAGAGAACCTCGCCAAGGTGCGCCGCTATCTCCGACTCTGGCCTGACCTTGAAAGCCCGCTCAAGATAGCTGCGGGCCTGTTTCAAGTCACCCTGCCGGTATCTCACCCACCCCAGGCTGTCCATGATGTATGGGTCATCCGGCAGAATCTGATGAGCCTGAGAAATCAGAGCATAAGCCTCATCAAGACGCACGCCGCGATCGGCCAGCGAGTACCCCAACGCGTTGTAAGCATGCGCGTATGAGGGATCCAGATCAATCACCTGCCGCAGATATCTTTCCATCCCGAGCAAATCGCTCTGCCGCTCAAGCAACATACCGAGCTCGTACTTGATCTCCACCGAGTCGCGAATCTCGTTGTCAGCTTTCTTGAGTCGCTCGATCGCCTGGTCGTAACGCTCTGCCTGACGCAAGATATTTGTCAACGTCAAGACACCGATAAGTTGTTCGTCCTGGTCAATCGGATGGGCCGCATCAATCATTCGGATCGCCTCATCGACCCGTCCCTGGTCGGCGCGAATTTTGGCTTGTCGCAGTCGCGCAGAGTACATTCCTGTAGGATCGTCAATGCGACCCAGCAACTCGATGGCTCGATCGTACTGTCCCTGCTGCTCGGCAATACTTGACATGAGGGTATAGGCGTCCGTCAGTGCCGCCGTGGCATCCGACGAGCCGGCCGCAACCGAGTCCTCACGCTGACTCTGAACCTCGACGTATTCATTGAGCAGGCGGTTGGCATCGTCAAGCCGTCCTGTCTGGTAGGCGAACTGGGCACGGATAAACAGCAGATCAAAATCTTCCGGAAACTCGGCAGACATGAGACGCAGTTCTTCCATTGCCGAGGCAATGTCACCCTGCTCCGCCATTTTGCCGGCGAGCATCAGACGCAGGCGCCTGGCCTGAGGGTACGTGCGGGCAAACTGCTGTGCGGTCTTGATTGCCTGACTCGCCTGCACCGGCACGCCGTAGTCGAGAACACGCATTGCGGCATCTTCTGAGTCGGGTTGCAGCTTAAGTGCTTTACCAGCCTCGGCAAATGCCAAGTCGAAATCTTCTGCAGCCTGGGCCACGTCAGCTGTCGCGATATGGCCTGACAAGGTGCCCTTTTGTCCAGACTTCTCGATCACAGTCTGAATGGTCTGAAGTGCTAACTTGCGGTCTGGCATGCGCGCCAGTATACCCATCACCTGAGCCAGAGCCTCGGTTTTATCAGGGTTTGTCTTGACCTGAGCAACCAGCGCATCCACCAGACCATCGGTCTGCCCGAGCGCCGCCATCAAAGCCAGTCGCATGGACTGGGCATCTGCATTGTCAGGCTCAATCAGCAGCCAGGCGTTCACTGCATCCAGCGCACCAGAGTGATTACCAACGATCATAAAGAACTCAACGGCTCGCTGCGCCAGCCGAGGGTCGCCCGTAAACCGGGCCAGCTCAAGATTGGTGTTGGCCGCGGGCAAAAAGGCTCCGCGCTGAGCTGCGAACTCTGAGGCAAGCAGGCGAAACAGAACGTCGGAGGTCAGCGTCACATCAGGCAGCTTTCCCTGCTGCAGCACGATGACATCCTCTTCCTGCCTGGGCGACCTGATTTCCACGTCGCTGCCTTGCGCGACAAAACCGCCTTGGGCCAGATACTCTGGCGAAGATGCACAGGCGCTGCTGACGACGGCCGACGCCAAAGCCGCGGCAAGACACCGCAGACGTACATACAAACGATTCGTTGTTGTTTCTGACAAAGGATTCAATCCCACAAACCCACCTCATTAGTGGCACAATCTGCCACAACTTGATAGAGACCTGATCTTAGCACCCGAGCATGCCGGAATTGCCAGAAGTTGAAACAACACGCAGAGGAATTGAGAGCGTCGCCCTAGGCCAGACGCTTGAATCCATGCAAATTCGCCAGCGGCAGTTTCGCTGGCCGATTCCAGACGTCTTGCCGCAGGTCATTCTTGGCACCCGACTGAGTTCGGTCACGCGACGCGGAAAATATCTCCTGCTGAAGTTTGGACCTGGCTATCTGATTGCTCATCTCGGTATGTCTGGTTCAATTCGCGCCGTCGAACCTCATGCGCTTTGGCGAACTCACGATCATGTTCAATGGCTGTTTGACAGCCAAACCTGCCTGAGGTTGCACGATCCGAGAAGATTCGGAGCCGTCCTCTGGCATCCCGAAGATGCAGGGCCCGTGCTAAAGCATCCACTGCTGGCCAGACTCGGCACCGAGCCGATGCAGCCGCAGTTCACCTCGAGAACGCTGCTTGAAGGCACCAGGAATCTGCGCATCAGCATCAAACAAGCGCTGCTGGCAGGTCATATCGTGGTGGGTGTAGGCAACATTTACGCGTCGGAAAGTCTTTTCCGGGCACGCATCAACCCGGAGATGGCAGCAGGCGAGCTGAGCCGCGCGCAGGCCACGAGGCTGGTCGAGGCAGTCAACCAGACTCTGAGTGACGCCCTCGAAAGTGGCGGCAGCACGTTGCGCGACTATGTCAACGCAACCGGTGAACCCGGAACATACTTCACCCTGCACGCAGCCGTTTACGAACGAGATGGCCAGCCTTGCCGCCGATGCAACACCAAAATTGAGCGAATTGTCCAGGGACAGCGGGCAACATACTTCTGCCCGCGCTGCCAGCGGCTTAGACGCAAAGCACCTTGCCCGGATTAAGCAATCCTTTGGGATCAAGCGCGACTTTGATGTTTCGCATCAAAGTCATTTCCAGGGCGCTCTTGTAGCGTGGCAACTCCCTGACTTTAAGCTGTCCGATGCCATGCTCAGCGCTGATCGAGCCCTTGAAAGCGTGAACACTATCATGCACCAGCTGGTATATCGGGTCCTGAAGCTCGAGCAACGCTTGTTCAGACTGCCCCGGCCCGGGCGCGACGTTGTAGTGAAGATTTCCGTCACCCAAGTGACCAAAAACCACGTTATTGACGCCTGGAAATCTGGCTTGCAACGCCGCGTTGGTCACCGCAACAAACTCTGCGATGCGTGAAATGGGGATCGAGACATCTTGCTTGACACTCTTGCCAAGCTGGGCTTCGGCCAGCGGAATACTCTCACGCAAATGCCAGAGCGCCTTACTTTGTGCAACCGACTCGGCAATGGCTGCATCAAGCACCAAACCATCCTCAATGGCCTTCCCGAGAACTGCTTCGAATCGGATCTGCGCATGTTCGGCACTTTCGCTGTCAGACAATTCCAGCAGCGCAAACCAGGGGGACTTGGCCGAAGCACCATCGAAGGGAATACGTTGCTGAGGAAAGAGCCTGACAACCGCCTCAAGGACATGTCCGGCCATCACCTCAAAACCTGTCAGAGACGCACCAAATCCGGCGCGTGCGCGTGAAAGCATTGTCACAGCATCAGGCAGACTGCGAAGTGCAAGCATCGCCGTACGCTGCGCAACGGGCAAGGGATAGAGCTTGAGCGTTGCTGCAGTGATAATGCCCAGCGTACCTTCACTGCCAATAAAAAGGTCACGCAGGTCGTATCCCGTATTGTCCTTGCGCAAACCCCGCAGACCATCCCAGATCTCGCCCTGTGCCGTAACAACCTCCAGCCCGAGCGCCAGTTCTCGAGTATTTCCATAGCGCAGCACCTGGGTGCCCCCCGCATTGGTGGCCAGATTTCCACCAATTGTGCAGCTTCCTTCGGCCGCCAGGCTTAACGGAAAAAGGCGCCCCGCCTCGCGAGCGACCTCCTGTAATTTCTGCAGCACGCAACCCGCCTCGACCGTCATCGTGTCGTTGTCGGTATCAATTTCACGCACCCGATTCATTCTTGCTGTCGAGAGAACCACCGAACGCCCGGTCGAGTCCGGTGTTGCCCCGCCACATAAACCCGTGTTGCCGCCCACGGTGACAATCGGCACCTCGCGCTCATTACACAGTCTGACCAAGGCCGCGACTTCCTGGGTATTGCCCGGTCGAACCACGGCCAGGGCCTCACCACGATATCGCTTTCTCCAGTCGACCAGATACGGTTGCGCCAGATCGCCTGTCAAGACATATTCAGCGCCAACAATTGCCTGCAACTCTTGTTTCAAGTTCAAACCCCTTTCTGTTCTCAGGACTGTGCCCTTGGAGCACACCGCCTGACGCTGCCTCACACCTGACCTCGTTCAACCTGCATCAAACCTCTATGACCGGATCAAAGTCCACTCTGCCATAATACATTCGAAGTATTCTTGGGAATCACAAGATCTATCCAAATCCGGTTTTAACAAATCGACTGGATTTCAAATGAGCCAGATTTCGTATCACGACACCGTGTACTCCACCACCTCTTTCGTAGCCCATCATGTCCACCAGCGAACTGCCATCTCACGTTTTTAAAGCCTATGACATCCGGGGCGTTGTCCCTGACGCACTGAACGCCTCTTTTGCAACGCTTCTCGGAAGAGCGCTCGCGACCAGAGCTCGCAAAGCAGGCGTTGACGCAGTCGTTGTGGGATTTGACGGGCGCCACAGCAGCCCTGACCTTTCAAGTGCGCTGGTACAGGGCATCCAGGATGGTGGCATTGACACGATCGAAGTCGGGCAGGTACCCACACCACTGGTCTACTACGCCGCACACACCCTCAAAACAGGCACCGGCGTAGCGATTACCGGCAGCCACAATCCACCGGAGTACAACGGTTTCAAGATGATGATGGATGGGGTCACGCTTTATGGTGACGCCATCACCAGTCTGCGCGAAGAGATGCTACGCCCCAGCGCTCTGGCGGATGTGCGTGGACGCGCACGACCGACTGACATCGTGACCCCCTATCTGCAGCAAGTCACAAGTGACATCAAGCTGCAAAGACCCATGAAGATTGCCATTGACTGCGGCAATGGGGTAGCTTCGAGCATCGCACCCGCCCTGTTTCGTCAACTGGGATGTGAAGTGATCGAGTTGTTCTGCGAAGTTGACGGATCATTCCCCAACCACCATCCAGACCCGGCCGATCCACACAACCTGGAGGATCTGGTTGCCGCAGTCGAGAAGGAAAATTGCGAACTCGGCCTGGCGTTCGATGGAGACGGTGACCGCCTGGGCGTTGTCACGCGCTCTGGCGAAATCATCTGGCCTGACCGCCAGATGATTCTGTTTGCACGCGATGTGCTTTCTCGCAACCCCGGCAGCCAGATTATCTTTGACGTGAAGTGTTCGCGCCAGTTGGCCGTGGCAATTGCCGCTGCTGGTGGCGAACCGGTCATGTCGCGCACGGGTCACTCGCTGATCAAAGCCAAGCTCAAAGAGTCAGGTGCGCCGCTGGCTGGCGAGATGAGTGGGCACATTTTCTTCAAGGAACGCTGGTTTGGATTCGATGACGGGCTCTACACGGGCGCCAGATTGCTTGAAATTCTGTCCCGGACCGAGGATGCCTCTGCTGCACTCGAGGCCCTGCCAAATGCTTTCTCAACACCTGAACTGAAAATTGAAATGGCTGAAGGCGAGCCCTTCAAGGTGATCGAAGCGTTGCAACGTGACAGTCAGTTCGGATCTGCAACCGTATCGACGATCGATGGTGTCCGGGCAGACTATCAAGATGGTTTCGGACTGGCACGCGCATCAAACACCACACCCGTGATCGTGCTGCGGTTTGAGGGAGACACGCCTGCAGCACTGGACAGGATCAAAACAGTTTTCAGACAAAAACTACAAAAGCTTGCGCCTGCGTCCCGACTGCCGTTCTGATACCTTCGATTGACTTTTATTCAGCCAGCCATGACATCCAGAGAAAAATCGGCCAGCCAGCCATCGCTGTCTTTGAGCAACACGCCTGCTTGGCGAGCCTTTGCAGACGCGGTGGAACAGGCAACGCATGAAGCCAGTCCGATGCGAATGATTGACGCCGCAGGACTGCGCATCGATCTCAGTCTGCAACATTGCAGCGATGCAATGATCACGGCTTCGAACAACCTTCTTGAAAGCTGCGGCTTTGCCAAGGCGCGCGAGGCGTTGTTCGGCGGGGCGGCAATCAACTGGACCGAAAACCGCCCTGTCCTTCATACCGCGCTTCGACAAAGTCCGGCACCCAAAGAAGTCGCAGAGCAGGTCAGCCACTCTCTGTTGGGCATGAAAGCTTTTGTCGACCGTTGTAACGCCAGAAATATGTATCGCAATATTGTGCATCTAGGTATTGGAGGCAGTGACTGGGGACCCCGCATGGTATGGGAGTCGCTCAAAGGACATGAGATGCGGCGCAACCTTCGATTTGCCGCCAATATCGACGCGGAATCCATCACCACAGCGCTTGACGGCCTGGACCCGAAAGACACACTGATCGTGATCGCCTCAAAATCTTTCACCACCATCGAGTCATTGACGAACGCCCGTTACGCACTGAACTGGATGAGTGACGCGGGTGTCAAGAACCCACTGGTACAAACCGTCGCGCTAACGGCAAATACCAATGCCGCCAAAGATTTCGGAGTCCCGGCAGACCACATTTTCGAGTTCTGGGACTGGGTTGGCGGACGTTATTCAGTATGGTCCAGTATCGGGTTGTCGCTTGCGTTGACACTGGGCTGGAACACCTTCATGCAACTGCTCGAAGGCGCCCGCGACATCGACAAACACTTCCTGGAAAGCCCAGCACAGTCCAATGCACCGGTACAGATGGCGCTAAGCGCTGTTGCCAACACCAGCGTGCTTGGCTATACATCACAGGTTATCTGTCCTTATGACGCTCGCCTTGCCGGATTTGTGATGTGGCTCCAGCAGCTGGAAATGGAGTCTCTCGGAAAGTCCGTCGACAACATGTCTCGCCCCATTGACATGCACATCAGCCCAGCAGTGTGGGGCATGCCGGGCACAGACAGCCAGCATACGTTTTTTCAGTGGCTGCACCAGGAGCAGCAAGGCGCTCCTGTTGATTTCATCATCCGTAAAAGCGCAGGTGCCATGCCGGCCGAGCACCATCGCCTGCTAGTCGCCAACTGCCTTGCGCAGAGAGCCGCCCTATGGAAAGGCAAATCTCTGGAAGAGGTCAAACGAGACCTCGCACAAGCAGGGAAATCCGGGCAGGAAATTGAAAAGCTTGCGCCACACCTGGTTCACCCCGGCAAGCGACCCTCAACACTGGTGGTTCTGCCGAGCCTTTCCGCACATGCACTGGGTGCCTTGCTGGCGCTTTATGAGCACAAAGTCTTTGTTCAGAGCGTGATCTGGGGTATCAATCCATTCGACCAGTGGGGTGTCGAGTTTGGCAAGGTTCTGGCCAGACGCATCACTCAAGGTGACGGCGCCGATATGACAGATCTTGATGGATCCACACGACACTGGGTGCAGGAACTCAACCTCAACAACTAACAGGCGCCAGCGGACTGTCGGACAGAATCGCGACACGCGTCATGATTTAGGGGACTTGCGCAGTCTGCCTGATCACCCTGATGGCGCAACCGCCTCGCTCGCTTGCCCCCCCCAGTCTTGACGGGCGGATCCCAGTCAGAAGACCTGCAAAAACTGGCAAAGCTGACTTGAAGACGAAAAAAAGTAAAAAAAGGCCCGGGATCCAAAGGATTCCGGGCCAAATCCACCAAAGGAGGAGGGTGGAGGAGACAACCTTGGTTACTGCCATCACATCACCAACTAACCCGACTCAAAGCCGGTCTGTCGAGACATTTGCAAGAACTCCCTGATCCATCGTTTTCACTCTTGTTTAAAACTTCCTGAACCGGAAGTTTCCAAAGAAGAAACGTTTCGTAGAACCCGTTAATTCCGCTTTTCAGCAACCACAATTCAACTATAACGATTTTTTTTGTGCAATGCAAGAAGTAGTAAATGTTCGTATGCAATCATCTCCAGCCATCGTTGTTGCGTCGCATCAAACTGAATTCAGGGTTAACGAGCATGATTGTTCGCACCCTGCCGGGATCCTTGTTTTCCCGAGGATTCAGAGCCAGTAAGAACTCGAAGTCATGATTCTGGAAGTCAGCTTCATCAGACCCGGCACCGGGTCCGGTAGACGCACGGCACCGTGGCGCTGCGCGGTTTTTCGGTGTTTGATTTCGTCATCACGCATCTGAAGCACAATCTTGCGAGAGCGCTCGTCCTTTGCTGCCATTTCCTTGAGATGCCCGTTCAGATGTGCCTCGACCTGCCGCTCGGTTTCGGCCATAAAACCCAGGTTGTAGCGTTCCGGCGCATAACTCGCCGCGAGCCCAAGCGCAAAAGAACCTGCATACCAGAGAGGATTGAGCCAACTTGTCCTGCTCTGCAACTCTCTGAGACGCTGGTCGCACCAGACCAGGTGATCCACCTCCTCGCTGGCCGCATCAAGCAGCATCGCCCGGGTCTGCTCACGCTTGGCTGCGAACGCCTGCCCACGATAAAGCGCCTGGGCGCAGACTTCGCCAACATGATTGACACGCATCAGACCGGCGCTGTGCCGACGCTCGTAGTCGCTCAAGTCACCCTCCACAGCCATAGGCGCCTCCCCGGCAGGATTGGGTCGCTGGGCATGAGCAACGCCCGACACCACCTGCAAAGCCGCTGCAAACTCACCCACAAGTTTCTCGAATGGCGATTCATGACGACGCAGTTTCACGCTGGTGCTGGACATGTGTTTAACCTCGAAGGCAAAAAAAGGAATGGCTGGCACGCCAGGCCGTTGGCCAAAAATCTGACCGTGCTGCCTGATTGTAAAAGACCACGCCAGCCACAGGAGCGATTCGGTCAAGCAATTGCAGCAAATCAGGCGACCATGTACTTTGGGTCCTCGTGACTAACCTGGCGCGTATGGCCAAGCCGCACATACATCGCTAGTACGTTTATGATTGAAGTTTGGTCATCCGGGCACGCAACATGGCAATGCCACAGGCAGGTCATGGCAGCGACACAGCCCAGAAACATGCTACAGAGTCAGGAGATACACGTATGGAATGCACAGTCGACTGGGGCGGCCCCGATGGAATGCTGTTTATCGCTAAAACTGGCTCGGGTCACGTCACCATCATGGACGGTGCCCCGGAAGCGGGTGGCAACAACCTCGCGCCCAGACCCATGGAGCTTTTGCTCGCAGGTACGGGCGGTTGTACCGCCTTTGATATCGTGCTGATCCTCAAGCGTGGGCGTCACAACGTGTCGGGATGTCGCGTCAAGCTGACGAGCGAGCGAGCGCAAGAGGACCCGAAAGTCTTCACCAAGATTCACTTCCACTTCACGGTCTCCGGCAAAAATCTGCCCCTGACTGCAGTGGAGCGAGCCGTCAAGCTCTCCCATGACAAGTATTGCTCTGCATCTGCGATGCTTGAGAAGACCGCCGAGATCACGTGGTCTGTGGAGGTTGTCGATGGGTCAGCTGATGCGTCAGTACAGCCATGAACCAGTATGAAACCCTGATGCGACATGTCTACGAACATGGCGCAAGCAAGACAGACCGGACGGGAACGGGTACCCGCTCGGTCTTTGGCCATCAGATGCGCTTTGACCTCGCAGACGGCTTTCCTCTTGTGACCACCAAGAAGCTTCACACTCGAAGCATATTTGTTGAACTGCTGTGGTTTCTGCGCGGGGATTCCAATGTGCGCTGGCTGCAGGACAACGGCGTCAGTATCTGGGATGAGTGGGCGCGTGCGGACGGCGAACTGGGGCCTGTCTACGGCGTGCAATGGCGATCCTGGCCGACACCGGATGGTCGCAAGATTGATCAGATCAGCCAGGTGATTGAGCAGATCCGCAAGAATCCAGACTCTCGGCGACTGATCGTATCAGCCTGGAACGTGGGCGAAATCGAAAACATGGCCCTGCCCCCCTGCCATGCGTTTTTTCAGTTTTACGTGGCACAAGGAAAGCTGTCTTGCCAGCTGTATCAGCGTAGCGCTGACATCTTTCTTGGGGTTCCGTTCAATATCGCCAGTTATGCCCTTCTGACGCATCTTGTGGCGCAGCAATGTGACCTTGAGCCGGGTGACTTTATCTGGACGGGGGGTGACTGCCACCTTTATAACAATCATTTCAACCAGGTTCAGGAACAACTCTCGCGCGAGCCGTTCCCTTATCCCACGCTGCAACTGCGACGTAAACCTGGCTCAATCTTTGATTACGTACTCGAAGACTTCGTCATTGAAAACTACCAGCACCACCCACACATCAAAGCACCGGTTGCCGTTTGATGAAGATCGTGAATCCGCGAACCGGACCTGAGCTCCGCTTAATCGTTGCCTACAGTCGCAATCGCACCATCGGCATTAACAACACCCTGCCGTGGCGGCTGCCCGGCGATCTGAAGCATTTCAAGCAACAGACCCTGGGCCACCCTGTCATCATGGGAAGACTCACGTGGGAGTCTCTCGGCAGACCCCTGCCTGGTCGCTTGAACATTGTGGTGAGCCGAAAAGGCCTGGGCTTGTTTGAAGGCGCCCAAGTCGCCAGCTCTCTTGAAAAGGCCATTGATCTGGCCCGTGACACAGACATTGCCTATGTGATTGGAGGAGCCAACCTTTACGCCCAGGCACTTGCAATCGTCGACTCGATCGTCGCCACGGAAATCGACGCAGACATTGACGGCGATGCCCATTTTCCGGCACTGGACCCAACACAGTGGAGGGAAGTTTCCCGTGACCCTCAGCCGCAAGAGAACGGTTTTCGGTATGACTTTGTGACCTATCAGCGGCGATAGAAGCACCGGGATCGGAAAACCCAGAGGCTGCGAGCAATATTCGACAGCCTCCGGGAGCCTTCAAAAGCGCTTATGCGTACTCACTGACTGGCGGGCAGGAACACACCACGTTTCGATCACCCCAGGCATTGTCAACCCTGGCAACTGGTGGCCAGTATTTGTTGTTGCGCAATGACTTCACGGGATAGGCAGCCTGACTGCGACTGTAGGTGTGATGCCACTCATCTGCCAGTAACATTTGTGCCGTGTGCGGTGCGTTTTTCAGAACATTGTCATTCGCATCGGCAACACCCGATGCCACTTGCTCGATTTCCTGACGAATCGAAATCATGGCATCCACGAACCGGTCCAACTCAGCCAGGCCTTCAGACTCGGTTGGCTCGACCATCAAGGTACCTGCCACCGGAAACGACATCGTCGGCGCATGAAAACCGTAGTCCATGAGACGCTTGGCAATATCCTCGGCACTGATTCCTGTCTGATCCTTGATGGGTCTGATATCCAGGATGCACTCGTGTGCCACCCGCCCCTGATTGCCACTGTAAAGAATGGGGTAATGCGGCGCCAGACGCGCAGCAACATAGTTGGCATTCAGAATGGCCACCTCAGTCGCCTGGCGCAAACCCTGAGCACCCATCAACAGGACATAGACATAGGAGATTGGCAAAATACTGGCGGACCCGAAAGGTGCGGCACTGACAGGCCCCACGCGCTCGCTCGCGGGCAACCGTCCTTGAGCATCAACGACGCCCGGCAGATACGGTGCCAGATGAGCCCGCACCGCAACAGGCCCTACGCCAGGACCCCCACCGCCATGAGGGATACAAAATGTTTTGTGCAAGTTCAGGTGCGAAACATCCGAACCAAACCAGCCCGGTTTGGCGACCCCAACCATCGCATTCATGTTGGCGCCATCCATGTAAACCTGACCGCCAGCCTGGTGTACCAGATCGCAAATCTGTTCGATGGCCTGCTCGAACACCCCATGTGTGGATGGATAGGTGATCATCAAGGCAGCAAGTCGGTCACCGACCTGAGCAATGCAACGTTTCAGATCATCAATGTCAACGTTGCCCTGCGAATCCGCGCTGACCACGACCACTTCCATGCCCACCATGTTGGCAGATGCAGGATTTGTGCCATGAGCGGATGAAGGGATCAGGCAAACGTTCCGATGTCCCTGCCCGTTCGCCTGATGATAGGCGTTGATAGCAAGCAGTCCTGCATATTCACCCTGAGCACCCGAGTTAGGCTGGAGACTGACCGCGTCGTAACCTGTAATTTCACACAAATACTTCGAGAAGCGCTCAATCATCTCGTGGTAACCCTGCACCTGATCTTGCGGCGCAAAGGGATGAATAGCGGCAAACTGCGGCCAGGTGATCGGAATCATCTCGACCGTCGCGTTGAGCTTCATCGTGCATGAGCCTAGCGGAATCATGGTGCGATCAAGCGCCAGATCCTTGTCAGACAAGCGACGCAAGTAACGCAACATATCAGTCTCGGACTGGATACTGGAAAATATCGGGTGCGTCAGCACCGCACTGTCTCGACGCAGATGCTGCGGAATGCCTGACAGCGCATTTTCCTGCGGCCAAGTCAGCGTGACCGCCCCGGCAGTTGCAGCTTCAAACACGCGAACCAGCGCCTCGAGATCTGCACTCGTCACGGTCTCGTCCAAGGATAACGCAACGTGCTCTGAGTCGACTTCACGCAGATTGATCCCTTGCTCACGGGCAAGGTGGTGAATCGCGGCGGTCCTGGATTGGGCCTTGACCAGCAGGGTGTCAAAGTAAGTGTTGTTAACCACTTCAAAACCGAGGCTCTTGAGCGCCTGACTCAGTGCGGATGTATGCCTTTGCACTCGCTGCGCAATCGCGCGCAAGCCCTCGGGGCCATGCCAGAGTGCATACATACCGGCCATCACCGCCAGCAAAACCTGTGCCGTGCAGATATTGGAGGTCGCCTTCTCGCGACGGATATGCTGTTCGCGGGTCTGCAGCGCAAGTCGCATGGCCGGATTGCCCATTGCATCTCTTGAAACACCGACAAGACGCCCTGGCAGATGGCGCTTGAACTCGTCACGACAAGCCATGAAGGCGGCATGCGGCCCACCGAATCCGAACGGAACACCGAAGCGTTGAGCAGATCCAACGGCAATGTCAGCCCCCCATTGCCCGGGCGCTTTCAACACCATCATGGCCAGCAGATCAGTTGCACAGGCAACCACCGCCCCCTGAGCGTGCAGGCGCTCGGTCAACTCACGGTAGTCTGCCACCGCACCCAGAGAGTGCGGGTACTGCAGCAGCACACCAAAGCAGCCGTCGGGCAACTCGGAGCTCTCCTCACCGACAATCAACTCAATCCCCAGACCTTGCGCCCGAGTACGGACAACTTCGATGGTCTGAGGATGGCAATGTCTGGAGATGAAGAAAGGCTTCTGCTGCTGCCTGGCCACCCGCCAGGCCATGGTCATGGCCTCAGCGGCTGCCGTTGCTTCGTCAAGCAGCGAAGCATTGGCAATATCCAGGCCTGTCAGGTCTGCAACCATCGTCTGAAAGTTCAGGATTGCCTCAAGTCTGCCCTGAGAGATCTCTGGCTGGTAAGGCGTGTACGCCGTATACCAGGCAGGATTCTCCAGCACATTTCGCAAAACAACATTCGGCGTGTGGTTACCGTAGTAGCCCTGGCCAATGTAGTTACGCATTAACTTGTTCCGATCAGCAAGCGCCTTGATGTGTTCAAGAACGCCCGGCTCGTCATAAGGTTCGGGCAAATCCAGTGGCTCACTGACGCGAATGGATTCAGGTACGACCTGTTCCATCAGCGTCTGGATATTGTCCAGACCCAACACATCGAGCATCCGCGCTCGAGCATCTTGCGTCGGTCCAATGTGACGGGCAATAAAGGAACCTGCAGTCTCTGGTCTTGCTGATGTCATTTCAACTTGCGTCCACAACTGCCTGATAGCCCTCTGCATCGAGCAGTGCTTCGATGTCGGCGGGGTTGACAGGCTTGATCTTGAAAATCCAGTTTGCATACGGATCGGCGTTTACTTTCTCAGGGGCGTCAGTCAGCTCTTCGTTAAACCCGACAATCTCCCCATCGACGGGGGCATATATATCTGAAGCGGCCTTGACCGACTCGACAACACCTGCTGTTTCGCCAGCTTTGAGTCTGGCACCCACTCTTACATCACCCACAAATACGAGATCACCCAACTGGTCTTGCGCTGAATCACTAATACCCACGATCAT
>CAZBIN010000027.1:1705-21086 GCA_964491995.1 uncultured Orrella sp. | reverse complement strand
CTCGCGCAAGATCTCGTCAGTATGTTCACCAAGCGTCGGTGCGTGGCGTCGATACTCGATCGGGGTATCGGAGTAGCGGATGGGGTTGGCTGTGGTGGGTGACGTGCCAGCGAGAGGGTGGGGTATCTCGCGCCAGACTTCCCGAGCCTTGACTTGAGGATGCGCAAAGACCTGGTCGATCGACTGGATCGGACCGCAGGGCACACCCACTTTTTCAAAGGCATCAATCCACTCGTCGCGTTTGCGGGTCAGAAGGATTGACTCAAGCATCGGAATCAGCGAGTCGCGGTTCATGATTCGCTTGCTGTTAGTGACATAGCGCTCGTCAGTTACCAGTTCCGGTCGCTCAATGGCTTTACAAAACGAGCGGAATTGCGAATCGTTGCCGACTGCAACAATCAGGTATCCGTCGGAGGCTTTGAAGACCTGGTAGGGAACTACGTTCTGATGGGCGTTTCCGGCACGACCTGGCGCCTGGCCAGAAGTCATGTAGTTCAAGGGCTGATTGGCCAGCATGGCGATGTGGCAGTCCAGAAGCGCCAAGTCGATGTGCTGACCCAGGCCGCTGCGGCTGCGCTCATGCAAGGCACCCAGTATGGCCATCGACGCATAGAGACCGGTGATGACATCGGTCACGGCAACACCGGCTTTCTGAGGACCACCGCCTGGCAGATCGTCACGCTCCCCGGTGATGCTCATAAGCCCACCCATACCCTGAATCATGAAGTCGTATCCGGGGCGTGATGCGTAGGGTCCGTTTTGTCCAAACCCGGTCACCGAGCAATAGATCAGGCTTGGCATGTCTTTTTTGAGACTTTCGTAGTCAAGGCCATACTGCCTGAGGCCACCCACTTTGAAATTCTCGATCAGGATGTCGCACTGACTTGCGATCTTGCGAACGGCTGCCGCACCTTCCGGTGTGGAAATGTCGATCGCGATCGATCGCTTGTTACGATTGGTACTGAGATAGTAGGCAGATTCTGTCGTGTCCTGACCCTGCGCGTCTTTGAGGTACGGAGGACCCCAGGCGCGGGTGTCATCCCCGGTGCCTGGGCGCTCGACCTTGATGACGTCCGCACCCAGGTCAGCCAGATTCTGTGCACAGAACGGGCCTGCCAGGACGCGGGACAGATCCAGAACCCGCACACCCTCGAGTGGTGCGCGTCTTGGTTCAGTCATTTATAAACTCCGGACATGCGGTAAAAACCCGTCGGGTTCTTACCGCCTTTGGCTTAGATTGGATCCCAGTCGATGGCTTCTGGTGAACGTTCCATAGCCATGAAGTGATGCTTGAGCGCTGGCTCTGCAATCTCTGCAATCAGCTCGGGCGTCCAACCGCTGCTCATGTGAACTGAGCGAACCGGACGTGGCTGGCTAAAGAGCATGATCTCGTTGGCGCGAACACCAAAGATCTGTGCGTTGACGTTTTTAGCAGCATCGCTGGCCAGGTAGACAGCCATCGGAGCAACCTTCGATGCTTCCATTTTCTGCATCTTGGCAACGCGCGCTTTCTCTTCAGGCGTATTGGCGGGGATCGAGCTGGTCATGCGGCTCCATGCAAACGGCGCGATGCAGTTTGAACGGATGTTGTAGCGGCTCATGTCCAGGGCGATCGACTTTGACAGAGCGGCGATACCGAGTTTGGCGGCCGAGTAGTTGGCCTGTCCAAAGTTGCCGATCAGGCCTGATGTCGAGGTCATGTGGACGAAAGCACCGGATTCCTGTTCACGGAAGTAATTGGCTGCTGCACGGCTCACAAAGAAAGTGCCATTCAGGTGCACATCCAGAACCTGAGTCCACTCTTCATCGCTCATTTTGTGGAACATACGGTCACGCAGGTTGCCGGCGTTGTTCACCACAGCATCAATACGACCAAAGTGCTGGATGGCTGTCTCGATAATACCGTTTGCGGTGGCGCGCGTTGCTACGCTGTCTGTGTTCGGGACCGCGATCCCTCCAGCTGCCTTGATCTCGTCAGCGACTTTCTGAGCCGGGCCTGCGGTCTGGCCTTCGCCCGTCAGAGCCGCGCCGATATCGTTGACAACCACTTTGGCACCTGCTGCACCCATGGCCAGTGCGATTTCACGCCCGATGCCGCCACCGGCTCCGGTAACGACTACAACCTTACCTGTCATCAAACCACTCATCGTTTTCTCCCTTACTGTGTGTTGTTTTAAAGGTTAGCCTGTTATGGTAAACATTAAAACAACTGGAGTGCTATTTGTATTTGGATAGGGGTGTATTTTGCCATTGCAAATTCCTGTTTGCTTTGCCCAGTCTGAAAGCGGCATTCCAAAATAAGAGATTCCGGTCACGTGGGTGACCTTGGTAAAGTTTTGAGGGTTCAACGAGAGGAAATTATGGATCTGACCTGGACTGAAGAAGAAGCGTCGTTTCGCAAGGAAGTGCGCGAGTTTACCGAGAAGAATCTGCCTGCCGATATTCGCGCCAAGCAGATGCACCATCAGCGTCTGGCCAAGGAAGATTACCTTCGCTGGCATCGAATTCTGGCCGATCATGGCTGGGGTGCACCAACCTGGTCCAAAGAGTTTGGTGGTACGGGCTGGTCACCTGTGCAGCGACTGATTTTTGAAATTGAAACCTTCAAGGCGGGTGCCCCCAGGTTGCTTTCTTTTGGTCTGAGCATGATCGGACCCGTTTTGATGAAGTACGGCAATGAGGCTCAAAAGTCCTACTATCTGCCGCGAATCATTCGCATGGATGACTGGTGGTGCCAAGGTTATTCGGAGCCAGGCTCCGGTTCTGACCTCGCATCGCTCAAGACGCGCGCCGAGCGAGTCGGTGACAAGTACATCATCAATGGCCAGAAAACCTGGACCACGCTTGCCCATCATGCGGATCACATGTTTTGTCTGGCACGTACCGATTCGGCTGCCAAACCGCAGCGTGGCATATCGATGATTCTGATCGACATGCGTCAGCCTGGTGTGACGGTACGTCCGATCAAAACGCTTGACGGCGGAGCAGAAGTCAACGAGGTGTGGCTCGAGAATGTTGAAGCGCCAGTGGAGAACCTGGTTGGTGAAGAGAACCAGGGCTGGACCTACGCCAAGTATCTTCTGGGGCACGAACGTACCGGCATCGCAGGGATCGGACATTGCCATCGCGAGTTGATGATCCTCAAGCAAATGGCCAAGACTGCCATGGCCAGTGGCCAGTCGATGAGTCTGGATTCTCGCCTGATGGACAAGATCAATCAGGTCGAAGCACAGGTTCTGAGCCTTGAAATGCTGTTGTTGCGTGTGGCGGCTGACAGCACGGCTGGACCCGGCCCGCAAGCCTCGATTCTCAAGATCCGGGGCTCCGAGTTGCAGCAGGATCTGGCGCGCTTGCAGATGGAAGTCGCAGCCATGGAGTCCTGGCCTTACGATCCTTCCTGGATGAGAGCAGAAAACGAGTTTCATGGTCCAGGCGGCGAGTTCGACCTGGGTGGTGGTGCAACTTATTTTGATATGCGCAAGACCACGATCTACGGTGGTACGACCGAGGTTCAGAAAGGCATCATCGTCAAGCACATCATTGGCGTTTGATCAGTTTTCATTTCCAGGTCTTGCAGACTCATAACCGGATAACAGGAAAGAATATGGACTTCGCATACTCAGAAGAACAGCGCATGCTCACAGATAGCCTGCGCAGAGTAGTGGTTGACAGCTGGGCATTTGATAAACGTCGTGAGCGATTTGCCGCCGGCAAACTTGATCGCTCTGCCTGGAGCCAGCTGGCCGAGCTCGGCGTCTCCGGACTCATGGTGCCTGAGCAGTATGGTGGATTTGGCGAAAGCTCGGCCACCATGCTGGCAGTGCACATGGAGCTTGGCTACGGACTTGTCAGCGAACCGGTCATACCCAGTGCGGTCATGGCTGTGGTGATGCTGAGCGAATCCGGCAACGAAGCGCTCAAGAATCAGTGGCTGGGCGCACATGCCGAGGGCGATGCGATTCTGAGCGTAGCCTGGCAGGAAGCGGGTGAGCGCTATGCAGTTGCACCGCAGGCAACGCAGGCCGTGGCGCGCGATGGGGGGTTCGTGCTCAAGGGCGCCAAGCGTCACGTCTGGCAAGCCGCGGGTTCGGACGCGATGATCGTTACCGCCAGTCTGAATGGCGAAATGGCTTTGTTGCTGGTTCCAACCAGTGCTGAGGGTGTTTCGATCGAAGACTATCCGACATTTGACCTGGCGCGTTGCGCCAATGTGACGTTTTCTGATGTTGTGCTCGATGGTTCGGCATTGCTGGCCCGCGGCCCGGCAGCGCAGGAAATGTTTGCCAAAGGCCTGGATTTTGCCATCACGGCGCTTTGTGCCCATGCTTGTGGTGCGATGAAGCGCCTGATTGAAATCACCACCGAATACCTCAAGACCCGCAAGCAGTTCGGTCAGCCACTGATCAACTTCCAGGTGCTGCAGCATCGTCTGGCAGACATGTTGATCGAGCAGGAGATGGCCGTCTCTCACAGTTATGTTGCGACGGTTGCACTCGCTGATGCACCCGCACCGTTGCGTGGCAAGCGGGTTTCGATGGTCAAAACCGAGGTGGCCAGAGCGGCCCGGTTTGTCGGTGAGCAGGCGGTTCAGTTGCATGGTGGTATGGGCGTGACACATGAGCTTGAGGTGGGTGACTTTTTCAAGCGACTGACATTTGTCGAGTTTCTGTTAGGTGATTCCATCTATCACCTGCAGCGTGCCCAATCGCTCGAAGTGGCTGCTTAAGATGATCGGGAGTCAGCAATGAGTGAAACCAGACTTGAGGACTGGATTGGCAAATCCCAGACCACTGAAGATGCCATGGATCTCGGGCACGCCGCGCGTATTGCGGCAACGCTCGGTGAGCCTGCGCCGCAAAAAGGTCAACCAATGCCACCGTTGTGGCACTGGTGCTTTTTTCTGGAAGCCGTATCCATGGATGGGTTGGGCACCGATGGGCACCCGGCCAGAGGCGGTTTTCTGCCACCGGCAGACGGGCGTAACCGGATGTGGGCGGGTGGTCGTGTGACCTTTGAGTCCGACTTGCTGGCAGGGGATGCCGCAACCCGTGTCTCGACCGTATCCAAGATCACCGAGAAGCAGGGTAAGACAGGTTCACTGTTGTTTGTGACAGTGACACACGAAGTCTCGCAGTCAGGCAGGCGTGTCCTGCTTGAGGAGCAAGACATTGTCTACCGGACGCCGAGTCCTCCGAAGTTGCAGGGTACCGAGCCTGCTCCTGTGGCGCAGTGGAGCAAGTCGATCGAGCCGACGGCAACCTGGCTTTTCCGGTATTCGGCACTGACTTTTAATGGTCACCGTATCCACTATGACTACCCGTATGTCACTGAAGTCGAGGGGTATCCGGGGCTGGTCGTGCATGGACCCTTGATTGCAACCAGTATGGTGCAATCGTTTCGCCAGGCCAATCCACAGGCGCGTGTCAAGCATCTCGCCTATCGCGGTTTGCGGCCGCTGATCTGCCCGGCGACCTTTGAAGCACAGGGACTGATTGAAGAACAAGGCCTGGCACGAATCTGGGCGTCCCAGCAGGGAACGCTTGCACATCAAGCAGAACTGAGGTTTGAACAATGACAGTCAATACAAGACCCCTTGATGGAATCACGGTGGTCAGTCTGGAGCATGCCATTGCGGCTCCATTTTGTACAAGGCAACTTGCTGACATGGGGGCACGTGTCATCAAGGTGGAACGGCCCAAGGTCGGAGACTTTGCGCGTGCTTACGATGAGCGGGTGCGGGGAATGGCTTCACATTTCGTCTGGACCAACCGTTCAAAGGAAAGTCTGACGCTGGATCTGAAGAATGATCGTTCGCAAGAGATCCTGCATGAATTGCTGGCCAAGGCCGACGTGCTGGTGCAAAACCTGGCGCCGGGTGCGGCATCCCGCATGGGGTTGTCGTTTGAAGCCCTCCATGAAAAGTACCCTCAGCTCATTGTCTGTGACATCACGGGCTATGGTGCAGGCGGTCCTTACGAGACCAAGAAAGCCTACGATCTTCTGATTCAGAGCGAGAGTGGCTTTATCTCCGTGACAGGGTCGCCGGGCGCACCTGCCAAAGCCGGCTGTTCGATTTCAGACATTGCAGCAGGCATGTACGCTTATACCGGCATTCTGAATGCTTTGTTGCTCAGAGGCAAAACCGGTAAGGGCAGCCATCTGGATGTCTCCATGCTCGAAAGCATGGTGGAGTGGATGAACTTCCCCCTCTATTACGCTTTCGAGGGTGCGGCACCGCCACCACTTGCAGGTGCTGCGCATGCGACCATCTTCCCCTATGGGCCGTTCCCGGTCGGTGATGGCACCACGGTCATGCTTGGCCTGCAAAACGAGCGTGAGTGGCGCATATTTTGTGAAAAGGTGATTTTTAACCCTGCACTGGCGGATGACGTCAATTTTTCGTCAAACTCCAAGCGGGTCGCCAATCGCGAGGCTTTGACTGCCGTGATCAAGGAAGCGTTCTCCACGCTGACCATGGATCAGGTTGTGGCAAGGCTTGAAGATGCGCAGATTGCCAACGCACGCGTGAACGAAATGAAAGACGTCTGGGATCACCCCCAGCTTAAGGCGCGTGGTCGTTGGCGTGAAATCTCCAGTCCGGTGGGTACCTTGCCTTCCCTGATTCCACCTGCAACGAACTCGGCGTTTGAGCCACGCATGGACGCTGTGCCGGGTCTTGGCGAGCACACGCGCAAGATTCTTTCAGAAATGGGTATCAGCGAGTCCGAGATCGAACGGCTGGCCGGTGAGGGCGCAATCTAAGTTAGCGCGCCAATCTGCAAGATCAAGTCGGGGCCAGGACGGTACAGGCCTGGTCCCGGCAGTCTTCAAGCCATTGCCACACGGGGCGCCCCCTGAGCATGAACCTCCTTCCGGTGAGCTCCTGGAGTGGCATCAGGACAAACGCACGCAGGTGCATTCTCGGGTGCGGTAGTGTGAGACGAGGCACGTCAATCGATACGTCATCAAACCACAGCAAATCGATGTCCAGGGTGCGTGGTGCGTTGCGGACATCCAGGCTGCGCTGACGGCCGAACGCCGTTTCGATCGATTGCAGTCGATCCAGCAGATTGAGCGGTGAGAGTGTCGTATGAATCCGCACAACGGTATTGGTGTAGTAAGGCCCGGGCGCATCCACAGGCGCGCTGCTGTAGAGCGAGGCACTCTGGACATCGCTGACACCGCTCTGAGATGCTAAATCGTCGCATGCCCGCTTCAATGTTGAGGCAGGCTCTTCCAGGTTGGCACCCAGACCCAGAAACGCGACCGCAAACGAGTGAGAGCCTGCGTCCTGGGACTCGGCTCCCGATGGATTTTCTGACATTTCTGATAACTCAGTCATTGCCGCGGCTGGGGATTGCTGGTCCTGATGATGCACTGGGCTTCTGTCGCCGTCGGGGTCGGCGTCTGGACCTGCCAGGTGCGGCGTCACTGCTCGCGGCCCCTGAGAGCGCATCGAGCATATGGGCTTTGTCGGAGTCTGATGCGTCAGCCAGATCCATCCACCATTGCGCCAGAACACTGTCAAATTCGGAGCACGCGGCTCTGAGCTGCAGGAAGTCGACGGCCGCCCGAAATCTTGGCTGCTCGGCCATCCTGAAGATGCTCTTGGGCTGGCGTCGTTCAAACCGTGGCTGCATGAACCAGATTTCGCGCATGTCGGAGGTGAAGCGACGGTTGATCGCGAGCTTCTCTCCCTGTTCATTCAGAACATCATCAGCCGCGGAAATCAGCGCTGGAATGCTGTGCTCGCCCGCCTGGTAACGTCTTTGCCAGCGGCTGCGCACCTGCGGCCATAAAAGCGCCGCAAACAAAAAGCTCGGACTCACGGATTTACCCGTGCGCACCCGCTTGTCGGTGCGTTCCAGCGCGAGCTCGATGAAGCTCAGCCCTTCGGGGTCTTCAAGGACCACATCCAGTAGTGGTAACAATCCGCTGTGCAACCCATTGCTGCGCAACTGCTTGAGGCAGTCCATGGCATGCCCGCAAGTCAGCAGCTTGTACATCTCGTCAAATACTCGAGAGGCTGGTACGTTACCGACCAGATCGGCAAGTTGCGGGATAGGTGCCTGAGTGCCGGGTTCAATGCGACCACGAAGTTTGACGGCAAATCGCACCGCGCGAAGCATCCGGACAGGATCTTCGCGATAGCGGCTGGCCGGATCTCCGATCATGCGTACCAGCCGGTCCTTGAGGTCCTTTACCCCTTGATGAAAATCGACCACAACCTCGGTGACCGGGTCGTAGAAAAGGGCGTTTATCGTGAAATCCCGTCGAGCGGCATCCTGCTGCTGGGTACCGAACACGTTGTCGCGCAAGATGCGGCCATGGTCATCGGTGATCTGGGTGTCATCAGCAGGCGCCCTGAAGGTCGAGGTTTCAATGATTTCCTGACCAAAGACGACGTGAACCAGCTGAAACCGCTTGCCGATAATCCTCGCCCGGCGAAACTGCGACCGGACCTGTTCGGGGGTCGCATTGGTCGCCACATCAAAATCCTTGGGCTCCAGACCAATGATCAGGTCGCGAACGGCACCGCCAACGATATAGGCTTCAAACCCTTTTTGTTGAAGCACTTCGCAGACTTTGATTGCATGGCGAGACACCAGGCGTCGGTCGATCTGATGCTCCTCGCGGGTGATGCGCCGTGGCTTCGAGGAAAGCTTGGGAGAGGGTTTGATAAAGCGCTTGACAAACCCTTTGATGGTGTCTGTGATCATCAGGATTTCTGATCAGCCTTTTGTTGAAACAGATCGAGGATAGTCCAGTTGCGTGCCAGGGCGATTTCACGCAGCTTATCGCTCGGATTGGTGGCGACCGGGTGCGTGACGATCTCAAGCAACGGCAAGTCGTTGATCGAGTCGCTGTAAAAATATACCTGTTCGTAATCAGCCATCGATCGCTCGAGACTTGCGAGCCAGTCATTGACTCGCTTGATCTTGCCTTCCCGGAAGCTGGGTGTGCCTTCGATTTTTCCGGTGTAGCGCCCACTGACATATTGTGGATCTGTCGCAATCAGCGTTGGCACACCGAAGGCGCGTGCGATCGGTGCAGTGACAAAGCTGTTGGTGGCAGTCACGATGGCGCACAGATCGCCTGAGTGCAAGTGGTGGCGAACCAGGTTCATGGCCTGCTGGGTCAGGCTGGGACGAATGACTTCCTGCATGAATTCTTCGTGCCATCTGGCCAGATCGAGCGGGCAGCTGGCGGCGAGCAGGCCTAGCATGAATTCGGCGGCTTCCAGGGCAGTGAGGTTGCCCTGGTTATATCGCACCATGAGATCTTCGTTTCTCGCGCGTGCGACCTCAGGATCACCTGCACGACCTGTGCGGGCAAGAAAGTCGGCCCACTGATAGTCACTATCCAGGGGCAGCAATGTATGGTCCAGGTCAAACAGGGCAAGTCGTTGTTGGGTCATGGGCGTTGGAGGCCTTTTTCAGCGAGCAGGGTCTTCAGAAGTGGTAGCGTGATGGTTCGATGTGTCGACAGCGAATAACGGTCCAGCGCGCTCATCCAGTCAAACAGAACCCGGATATCTCGCGAGCCGTGAGTCAGAAGCCAGCGCACAACCTCGGATCCCAGGGGAATGCCTTGCTGCCGGGCAAATTGTGTCAAGGCCGCCAGTTTCTCTTCGTCCGAGAGCGGGATGAGTCGAAATACAAGACCCCAGCCCAGCCGGGTGCGAAGGTCCTCACGGCAGTCTGTCTGCAAGGGAGCGCGCTCCCCTGACACCATCAGTGTGATCGCGTTGGAAGCACTGCCACGTTCGCGCCAGAGATTGTACAGCCTGAAGACCGCCGCCAGCGTTGCCTCATCAGCGAGATGGATGTCATCAACCGCGATTGCCACACCGTCATCGGGAGGAGCGTCGGCCAGATCGCGGATGGCATGGGACTCGGTCTGGGCGTGCAGGTAAAGGCCGTGATGCTTCGCAACAAAGGCTTTGAGCAAGTGGCTGCGCCCGGATCCGGCCTGTCCCCAGATGTACATGGTCTGTCCTGGCGCAAGCTGGCGGGCCGATTCGATGGCAGCAGAATTCTCCCCTGCGACCATGTTCTCAAAGCTTGGCGCGGGCGGAGGAACGATGTCCAGGAGGAGTTGCTTCATCTCGTCTAAAATGATGTCCATCTACGGAAATTCCCGTCATTGTCACACAACCACGGCGTAATCTATGACTGACTCCAAACAGCCCTTAACTTATCGCGATGCGGGCGTCGATATTGACGCAGGCGACGCGCTGGTGGATCGCATCAAGCCAATGGCTGCGCGCACCATGCGCGAGGGTGTCCTCTCGGGCATTGGTGGATTTGGTGGATTGTTCGAAATTCCCCGGCGATACCGCGAGCCAGTGCTGGTTTCGGGTACCGACGGTGTCGGGACCAAGCTGCGTCTGGCGTTTGACTGGCAGCGCCACGACACCGTCGGCATTGATCTGGTTGCCATGAGTGTGAACGACATTCTGGTGCAAGGTGCCGAGCCGCTTTTCTTTCTGGATTATTTCGCTTGCGGCAAGCTTTCGGTTGATGTTGCCGCCAGTGTCGTGTCGGGTATTGCCAAAGGGTGCGAACTGTCGGGATGTGCTTTGATCGGGGGCGAAACGGCTGAAATGCCGGGCATGTATCCTGAGGGAGAGTACGACCTGGCGGGCTTTGCAGTCGGGGCGGTTGAGAAATCCAGAATTATTGACGGCCGTCAGATTGCGCCAGGCGATGTGGTGCTCGGTCTGGCCTCGAGTGGCGCTCACTCCAACGGCTACTCGCTGCTGCGCAAGGTTCTCTCGCGAGCCGGTGCGCGCCCGGAGGATGACTTTGAAGGCAAGCCAATGGCGGATGTCGTGATGGCACCAACCCGCCTCTATGTCAAACCCATGCTGGCCGCCATGGCGCAGTTTGGTGCCGACATCAAGGGCGTTGCCCATATCACGGGTGGTGGTCTGCTGGAGAACGTTCCCCGAATCCTGGCGTCTGGTCTTCAGGCCCGGATTGAACAGAGTGCCTGGCCGATGCCTGCGCTGTTCCAGTGGCTGCAGCGCGAAGGCGGCATCGATACTCAAGAAATGTATCGCGTTTTTAACTGCGGTATCGGCATGGTTGTGGTCGTGCCGGCAGAAAAGGCGGCTGCCATCCGCGCGTTTCTTGATGCACAAGGCGAAACGGTTTACGAGCTGGGTTCGATTCATGCGGCGCAGCCTGATGCGCCACGCACTGTGGTTTGTTGATGAGTGTCAGAAGCAGGTGCGGGCGCGAGCGTTGCGCATCTGCTCTGACTAGACGTTTTGCTGCAAGATTGCCCTGACGGTGTCGCGCATGTCCGGCGCCAGACAGTCTACAGAAACGCGATCGGGCATGGATCGTAGCCAGGTAAGCTGACGTTTGGCGAGTTGCCGGGTCGCAATGATCGCTTTTTCTCGTGCATGCTCGAGCGGTTCGCCTCGCGCAACCACATCCCACAACTGCCGATAGCCCACACAGCGAATCGAAGGTAAGTCCTGATGCAAATCACCACGCCCATGAAGGCGTTCGACTTCTTGTAAAAGCCCTTGTTCCAGCATGCTGTCAAAGCGCTGCTCGATCCTTCGGTGCAGTGCGCTTCGGTCCGACGGCTCCAGGCTGATCATCCGCAGATTTGGTAGCGCAGGGCTTGCCGTGCTCATGCCGATCAGGCCTGAGAGGGGTTTGCCCGTAATCGCGTGCACTTCGAGCGCACGAGCGATTCTCTGGCTGTCATTGGGTGCCAGCCGGGCGGCTGTGACCGGGTCGATGGTTTCGAGCGTCTGGTGCATGGCTGGCCAGCCCTGGACCAAAGCCTGTTGCTCAATCTCAGCGCGTACGGCGGGATCAGCGCTCGGAAGGTCCGAGAGACCCTCTTGCAACGCATGAAAATACATCATCGTGCCTCCCACCAGTAGCGGGATGTTGCCCCGGCTCTGGATTTCCCGGACCAGCCTTTGCGCGTCATCGCAGAAGCGGGCTACGGAGTAAGACTGGGTCGGATCGAGGATGTCGAGCAGGTGATGCCTGAGGCGCTGTTGCTCTTCGGTGCCGGGTTTTGCTGTGCCAATGTCCATCCCGCGGTAGATGGTGGCCGAGTCCACATTGATGATCTCGACCGGCATATATTGCGATATCGATTCGCACAGGGCACTCTTGCCAGCCGCAGTGGGACCGGCCAGACACCAGATGGGAGAAGGTTTCTCACTCATTGCCCGCGCAGGAACATGCGATCCAGATCGCTCAGGTGCCAGTGAATCCAGGTTGGTCTTCCATGGTTGCACTGCTCTGCGCGCTCGGTCTGTTCCATCTGTCGAAGCAGTGCATTCATTTCGGGGACGGTCAGCTGCCGGTTTGCCCTGACCGCACCGTGACATGCCATGGTGGCCAGGAGTTCGTTGCGTCGCTCGGTCATGAGTGCGCTCACACCAACTTCCACGATGTCCTGGAGGATGCCGTGCACCAGAGATTCGATGTCACCTCGAGCCAGCAGTGAGGGTACTGCGCGCACCATCAGAGACTGAGGGCCGCCCGGGGAAATCTCGAATCCCATTTCCAGCAAAGCGTCGTTGTGAGATTGCACTGTGGCGACTTCGATTTCAGAGGCTCTGACAACCAGTGGCACCAGCAGTCCCTGACGTGAGACCGAGTTTGACTCGAGCGATGTTTTCAGGCGCTCATAAACCACTCGCTCGTGAGCCGCATGCATATCGACAAGAATCATCCCGTCGGCGGTCTGGGACAGAATGTAGATGCCATGAATCTGTGCGATCGCTCGCCCGAGAGGCCAGGTTGGTGTATCCGCAGGGGTGTCCTGCACGTTCCCATCGAAGGTGGGATTCTCGCCTGAGGCTAACGGGTTTGAATCTGGCAACGGCTCGTGCGCGGCTCTCCATGCGCGACCCATCGAAGCGTTCCACGTCGAGGCTGTAAAACCCGGGGTGCGCTGACTCGCAAATTCGGCACGCTGTAGCTTGTGATGACCAAGGCCTGGCTCTTCAAGGTGCAGTCGGGGCTGATGTGGCTGACGGTTCTGGTAAGTTTGATCGGGTGCGCCCAGGGGTGTCTGAGGGTCGTTCTGCCCTGCAGTTCTCGTGTTGTATCCATTCTCGCTGGAAGAGTGTGATCCTTGTGCCTTCTGGTCCTGGAACTGTGGCTTGGCGTCCGCAATCTCGCCCGTATCGCCGGAGCGCCCAGCGGCCAGCACTTCAGAGATGGCGTGTTGCACCATGCGGTGCACGGCACCGCTGTCTCTGAACCTCACCTCATGCTTGGCCGGGTGAACGTTGACATCGACCAGACTGGGTTCAATATTCAGGAACAGGACATAGGCGGGCTGTCTGTCGCCATGCAGTACGTCGGCATAGGCGGCTCGAATGGCGTGCGAGACGGTACGGTCTTTGACATGGCGACCATTAACAAACAGATACTGCCTGTCTGCCCGGACCCGAGCCGCTGTGGGTCGTGTCACGACACCGAGTACTCGCAGCAGCGATGTTCCGGTGTCGATGTTGAGCGCGTGTTCGGCGAACTCGTCTCCGAGGACATCGCGGACTCTTTGCAACAAGGAACCGCACGCCCAGTGTTTGAGCGGTCGATCGTTGTGAAATACGCGAATTGCAACATCGGGATGTGACAGCGCGACCCGATTCAGTGTTTCAAGGCAATGGCCAAGTTCGGTGGCTTCAGCGCGCAGAAATTTTCTGCGCGCGGGTACGTCATCAAAAAGTCCACGTACGTCGACACAGGTCCCTGTTGAACCTGAAGCGGGTTCGATCGCTCCATCAGGGCTGCGCTGCCAGGCATGGGTTGCCTGGGCAGTTCGCGAAATCAAGGTCAGTCTTGCAACCGAGGCAACAGAGGCCAGCGCCTCACCGCGAAATCCCATCGAGTCGACATTTTCCAGGTCAGACAGGCTTCGAATCTTGCTGGTGGCATGTCGTGTGACCGCCAGCACCAGCTCATCGCGGTCGATCCCATGGCCGTCGTCAATGACTGCGATGCGCCGGATACCGCCAGCGTCAAGCCGCACATCAATCGACCGCGCCTGGGCGTCGATCGCGTTCTCCATCAGCTCTTTGAGCACGGAAGCAGGGCGCTCGATCACCTCTCCAGCCGCAATCTGGCTGATCAGGCGATCATCTAGCAGAGCAATGCTCGGTTGAGTGCGGTTCATGAAACTGCCTTGAGGACCCATCTGCCTTTATTGTAGTGAAAGACCGGCGCAATCAACGATCAGTGCACTCAACGCAGACAGCCTGACGATAGGTCGTCAGGCTGTCTGGAGCGGAGATGGCAAGACCTCGCAGGTCAGTCGGCCTGCGCGAGATGCGGGTTTGCGGCGTAAAACTGGGTGATGCCCTGATGGATGGCCTGCGCAAACCGCTCCTGATATCTTGGTGTTCTGAGGAGATCTTCTTCGCGGGGGTTGCTGATAAAGGCGGTCTCCACCAGCACGGAAGGAATGTCTGGCGCGCGCAGAACTGCAAATCCGGCCTGCTCGACCTGCGGTTTGTGCAAACGGTAGACCTGTTCGAGCTGATTCAGAAGCGCCTCGGCAACGTTCTTGGAGTCTTTGATCTGAGCGGAGGTGGACATGTCGATCAGAATCGCTGCCACTTTTTTGTTGGTGGCGCCCAGGTTGATGCCGCCGATCAGATCGGCCGCATTCTCCTTGTTGGCGAGCCAGCGGGCGGCTGTACTGGACGCCCCTCGGTCTGATAGAACGTAGACCGAGCTGCCGCCAGCGGTCGGGCGTACGAATGCATCGGCATGAACAGAGATGAACAGATCGGCCTTGACCCTTCTGGCCTTGTCCACCCGGACGTGCAGTGGCACGAAATAATCGCCGTCACGGGTGAGATAGCCACGCAGCCCCGGCGTAGCATCGATGCGTGATTTCAGGCGCATCGCGATCGCGAGCACAACATCCTTTTCTCGCGTACCACCTTTGCCGACCGCTCCTGGGTCTTCTCCACCATGCCCGGCATCAATGGCAACCGTCATTGTCCTCTGGCGTCGAGAGCGTGATGGTGAGGGAGACGTCATTCTTGCTGGTGGTGGCAGCCGCGAAGGGGCTGGCGCCATGGCAACAGGCGGTGCGACCACCGACGGGGCAATCTTGTTTTCAGGGGCTTTGGACGGCGTGCCAGGTGCTGAAGATCCACCGAGTCCTTCGATGATCTGAGCCAGCGGGTCGACGCCTTCCATGGTCTCGGGCTTCTGTTTCAGCAGGGCCAGGATGGGGTCCTGCGCAACCGTCGGGTAAAGATCGAGCACTAGGCGGTATTGATAATCACCGATCGGCTTGAGCGTAAACACCTGAGGTGCAACGGGTTGCTTGAGATCGATCACGATACGCACCACATCCGCTCGGTTCTGGCCGACTCGCAGGCTGCTGATGTACGGATCGTTGGGCTTGATGTCGCGCACCAGCTTTTCCAGCGCCGGGTTCATGGTGAGCCCGGCGATGTCAACCACCATGCGGTAGGGATTGTCTAACGTGAAATGCTCGGCTTTCAGCTCACTGTCGAGTTCGAGCGTGACGCGGGTGTACTCCTCGGCAGGCCATGTTCGCACAGCCAGGACGCTCGATGCGTGCGCAAATTTTGGAAATACGGGCAGACAGATCAGCGCGCCTGCGGCTTGAAGCAGCTTGCGTCGTGTCACAACCCCTGGTGTTGTTTGTGCAGTTTGTTTAGCCATCTCGTCCCTCGCGCAGTCCTCGCATCCAGCCTGGCGATACGACCGGAGCCGTGATCAGCGAGCTGAATCAGTACATCAGGAGCCGGCAATGCTGCATCCGCTTTCTCTGGCCATTCGATCAAAACGATGGAATCAGGTTGAAAAAGATCGCGAAAACCAGCATCTGCCCATTCTCTTGGGTCGCTAAACCTATAAAAATCAATGTGATAAAAGTTTAAGCTAGAAACATTATAAGCTTCAAGCAGGGCAAATGTCGGGCTTTTTATTCTTCCGGTCACTCCGCACTGGCGCAGGAACGCTCTGGCGAAGGTTGTTTTCCCTGCGCCAAGGTCACCTTGCAGATGCAGTGCGCCTGCCGCCTGCATCCCTGCACGGGGGCTTTCCGCATGGTCCTGGAGGATAATTTGAGCGAGTTCTCTGGCCAGACGTTCGGTACTCGCCTCATCAGCCAGAGTCAAGTGAATTTGATTTGTCGTCATTTTGCAACACAAGTGTGGGCGCCAGACAGATTCTATGCTTGGCAGGGTCAGCGAAACAGATTCATCCAGACGGGAATGGTGACTGCACTGGCGAGGGTTCCTGCCGAAATGATAAGGCTGACCACCCGACCGTCTCCTCCCATTCGAACTGCCAGGACATAAGCCGTCGTGGCACAAGGCAACGCACCAAACAGCACGAGCATCTGCAGGCTCGTCGTGTCAAGTCCGAGCGCAGTACCAACAGCCCAGGCCAGCGCCGGCATGGCGAGAAGCTTGATGGCGACCATGGCGCTGATCAGTGAACCGAGCGATCTGCTGGCCTCCCAGTTCAGACTCGGACCAATGCAGAGGATACCAAGTGCGATGGCTGCCATACCAAGCCGCGCCAGCGTGCTGTCAATTGGGCCGGGCAGATGGAGCCCTGACAGATTGCCTGCCAGGCCAAGAACGGTCGACAGAAACAGCGGATTGCGCAGCAATGCACCGACAATGTTGGTCTTCTGATGGGCGGCAAGTGCATAGACCGCCAGAATATTGACCATTGGCACTGAAAGACCGACGATCAGGGCCATGATCGATTGACCGCTCGGCCCACCAAGTCCCTGCGCGAGCGCCAAACCCAGGTAGGTGTTAAACCGGAATGCGCACTGGGTTGACGAGGCAAGGGCGATACCCGGGGCCTTGAGCAGGCGTCCGGCAGTTCGCGCCATCACGTAACCACCGACGGCCAGTGTTGCAGTTGCAATCAGCATCTCACCGGCTGTGGCGGGTGAAATCGGGGCTTTAAGAATCGACTGAAATAGCAGGGCCGGAAATAGCACGTAATAAATCAGCTTCTCGAGCCCTGTAAAAAACTCTCGCGAGAACCCAAAGCGATGATGCAGAATCCAGCCCAGCAGGATCAGCAGAAAATCAGGCAGAACGAGCCAGGTGATGGACATGGGCGAAAGTGAAATGTACTGTTGTGGGTGCGTGGTGCAAAAACCCCGTCTCCCCGGGCTGATGCAAGCCTGTATTGTGATGCATTATTTTCTGTGTGAGCCCGATTTTGCAGACAAAGCGTTCCGAACCTGAAAGCATTGGCCAGTTTGTCGATGCGCTCTGGCTCGAAGATGGCCTTTCCGTCAACACGCTTGCCGCTTACCGGCGTGACCTGATCCTGTTTGCTCGCTGGCTTGAGGATGAGCGCGCAAAATCGCTCGATCAGACCAGTGCCGAGGATGTTCATGCCTGGCTGGCGCAGACTTTTTCTGAAACTCGTGCGAGTACTGTCAATCGTCGTCTGGCAAGTCTGAGAAGATATTTTTTGTGGGCACGACGTCGGGGCCTTTTGCAACAAGATCCTTGTCTCGAGGTTGCGCCGGCCAAACAGCCACAACGACTCCCTAAAACACTTTCTGAAGCTCAGGTTGACGCTTTGTTGAATGCGCCGGCCCTCAATACGGCGTACGGCCTGCGCGACCGGGCGATGCTTGAGGTGCTCTACGCCAGTGGACTGCGGGTGTCAGAACTCGTTAACCTTGGCGTGCTGGATGTCAGCCTTACCGATGGTGTGGTTCGCGTCCTTGAGGGCAAGGGTGGCAAAGACCGGCTGGTTCCTCTGGGTGCCGAGGCCGCGCACTGGCTGGATCGCTATCTGAGCCAGGCGAGGGGAATACTCCTGGGCAAGCGGCAGTCACCGGCACTGTTCATCAGTTCACGCGGCGCGGCAATGTCACGCCAGGCTTTCTGGCAGCTGATCAAGAAGTACGCTGTGATTGCAGGGGTCAGAGCGCATCTTTCGCCTCACGTTCTTCGCCACGCCTTCGCAACCCATCTGCTCAATCACGGCGCTGATTTGCGTGTTGTGCAGCTTTTGCTCGGGCATGCTGACATCTCGACCACCCAGATTTATACACACGTTGCTCGTGAGCGCCTCAAAAATCTTCACGCACACCATCACCCTCGAGCATGAAGTCGTCGGTCTTGCTAAACTCTCGTGCTGGAATGCCGCCGTAACTCAGTGGATAGAGTACCTTCCTCCTAAGAAGGGAGTCGCACGTTCGATTCGTGCCGGCGGCGCCACTGGTTTGTAGTCTCACCAGCCAGATAAATCTGGCCTCAACATATTTTTCGGACGCAAGCATGGTCGCCCAGAACCAGCCGCAGGCGGGCTACACAATGACGCCCATTCTCGTCGGGACGTTCATCGTCCTGCTGGCGATGGGGACCCGAGCGACATTTGGTCTGTTCATGCAGCCCATGGGCCTGGACAACGGGTGGTCGCGAGAGGTCTTTTCCATGGCGTTTGCAATCCAGAACCTCACATGGGGTTTGGGGGCGATTGCTGCCGGCATGATGGCTGACAAATTCGGGTCGGGTCGGACTGTCGCGGTGTCGGCACTGTTTTATGCAGTCGGACTGATTGGGTCGAGATTTGCGGTATCGGAGCTTGATCTGTACCTCATGGCCGGAGTCCTGGTGGGTCTGGGGCAGGCCGGAACGACCTTCGCTGTGATTTTGCCGGTGGTGGCACGGGCCGCCCCAGTCAGTCAGCGAAGCACCGTCATGGGCATCGCCAGTGCCGGAGGTTCGCTGGGTCAGTTCCTGGTTGTGCCCACCGGGCAGGTGCTGATCGACACCTTCGAGTGGACCGGTGCATTCTGGTGGCTGTCGATGTTTCTGGCCAGTGCCATTCCGCTTGCATGGTTTTTGCGGGGCAAGCCAGGCGCCAGCGCGGGTGTCGAGCTTTCCATGAAGCAGGCAATCGTCCAGGCGCTGCGACATCCGAGTTTCCACTTTCTGTTCTGGAGCTACTTTGTCTGCGGATTCCACACCGCTTTCATCACCCTGCACCTGCCAGCTTTTGTTGTCGACTCCGGGCTTAATGCTTCCACCGGTGCGATTGCGATCGGGCTCATCGGGTTGTTTAATGTTTTTGGCTCGTACTGGTCTGGACGCCTGGGTGGTATCTACAGCAAGAAGAATCTTCTGGCGGCGATTTATTCTTTGAGATCGATCGGTATGCTCTGGTTGATGGTCATGCCCCTTTCACCCTGGGTTGTTTATGTGTTTTCGGCATGGATGGGCGTTTTCTGGCTTGGAACTGTGCCATTGACCCAGGGTCTGATCGGTCAGATTTATGGTTTGAGGTTTGCGGCAACGCTGTCTGGCATGGTTTTTCTCGGGCACCAGCTGGGGAGCTTTACGGGCGTGTGGCTTGGGGGT
>CAZBIN010000027.1:0-1695 GCA_964491995.1 uncultured Orrella sp. | reverse complement strand
ACCCACGCGGAAAATCACGGCTATCAAGTCGTTCGCGACTTTGTCGGGCATGGCGTTTCTCGGTCATCAGATCGGGAGCTTCACGGGCGTGTGGCTTGGGGGTAAGGTACAGGCTGTGACGGGAAATTACGATGCGGTCTGGTGGCTTGGAATTGCGCTGGCACTGATCGCCGGTGCGCTTTGTCTGCCGATCAAGGAGCAGTCGCTGGTTTCGTCGCCTCGACTACAACCGACCTGAGTGAGTGGCCTATGTCTGGCAGCGCAATGTCTCAAACCGAAGTGACACCTGCGAAGGCGAGAGTTTTGCGATGGGTGGTCTGGACTGTTGTGCTCGCAGTGATGGCGCTGGGTTTTGTCGGATATCTGACACCCGGCATGCGCATGAACTGGGAAGCTATTGCCGCAATGTGCGGTTTCTGAGTTATGCCAGCCCCTTTTGCTCAGGCGTTGCCATTTGACGCTATTCTGGAATTACCCGCACAGAATACTCGCATTCTGACGGTTAATAATCGTCTCAGTCGCAGCCTGACTTCGCACTACGGTCGTGCACTGAAAGGGCGCAGCGCGCCCTTGCCATCCATTCAGCCATGGAATTCCTGGCTTGCCCAGTGTGAGTTTGACCTGACCTTTTCACAGTCAGAGCCTCATTGTTCGATTCAAGTCATCGATGCCACGATTGCCAGAATGCTCTGGACAGAGATCATTGTTCAAAGTGGCGAGCATGACGAATTGCGAGGACTGATCGACGCAGGGCAGCTCGCGGCACTGGCCGCTCAGGCCGACGAGATTGCGCTTCACTGGAAGGTTGTGGTTGACTCTGCCTGGACGACGCCCGAGTATCTTCAGTTTTCTGCATGGCAAAGGGCTTATCAGGAGCGTTTGCGGGATCGGTCAGCGCTGGATCGAACGCGAGTTGCCTTGCAGGTGCCGAACTGGATTCGCCAGGGACGGGTCAAATTGCCAGAAAACCTGGTGCTGGCGGGTTTTTCGCAGTACTCGCCAGCCATGAAGGATGTGCTTCTGGCTTGTCAGGACTGTGGGGTCAGCGTCTACGAGTACCAACCCGACGTATCGGTGTCGTTGCCAGCGCCACGGCAGGTTCGCAGTGCTACACCTGCCCAGCAGTGGCAGCAGGCCATTGATTGGGCCAAACGCGCGCTTGATGGCGATGCGACCGGTCGTTATGCAATCGTGGTGCCTGATTTGCAAGGCCATGCGGACCAGGCCCGTCGGCTGATTCACGCAGCGCTGGGAGCTGATCAAGCATTTAACGTGGCAGTTGCACCGCCGCTGGCGCAGTGGCCTGCGGCCAGGGCCATGCTTGCATGGCTCAAGATTGTCGGTGGCTTGTCGATGGATGGGCAGGTTGCTGTTGAGCTAGCCGGGCAGGCGCTCCTGGCCGGTCACTGTGCGGGTGACTTGCAGGAACGAGGCCAGCGCGCACTGATTGATGTCAAGTGGCGTCAGTCCCAGCGCATCGGGGTGTCGTCCGATGACTGGCGCCAGTTCATCGAGCCGCTCGGGCAACTGCACCAAGCCTGGGGCCACGCACAGGCACTCTGGACGTCCATTTCAGCAACGGATCAGCTGGCCTGGGAAACGTGGAGCTCGCTGTTTCGGCAAACACTGGTCGAGACCGGCTTTCCTGGCGGTCAGGCGCAAACCTCGGTGGGGTTTCAGTCTGTGCAGGCCCTG